>JAITIT010000036.1 GCA_031279295.1 Holosporales bacterium
CATAACACAACAACACAAGGGAAGCTAGATACACTGCAGACTACAGCAAATACACTAGCTACAGCATCAGCACTGAGTACACTATCATCAGCAGAGGGTACACATAACACAACAACACAGGGGAAGCTAGATACACTACAGACTACAGCAAATACACTAGCTACAGCATCAGCACTGAGTACATTAGCCAGTGTAGTTGGTACACCATCACCACTGTCGGGGATACAACAGTGGTTGACTAATAAAATGGAATTGATGATCCAGCTCGCAGAACAAATCCGTATTCCAATCAAAGCGATGATGGTAAATCTGATTTCAGACTTGCGGGGGCCCCAGCTCGCATTGGCGACTAAAGCAGCAATGACCGGTACAGCATGCATCATACCCACATAATTGCTACGTTCAGCTTCATAGCCCACAGCAGGCAAAATTAGCAAATAGCACTGACAATAGTACAGGAAACGAATGATGGCAATGGCTCCGCCTTTCAGACAGTGGACAATACGTATGATAATATTACACACGCTGACGATGCGCGGATACTAACGCATAATAACGGCGCGTGTACGTATATGGCAGTGTTAAGGCTTTCAGGTAAGTGGACAGCAGCTGGTATGGGCGGAGTGCAGATAATTAGGAGGGAACAAAATCCGGCCTACCCAGTACATAGTCATCAAAGATGAAAGCAGAAAAATGATGACACATATTCTACCACCGCGGAATACCGAGGGAAACGTCCTGTTCAAAACAGAGGGAATAACCGAGGCAACTCCAGGTAGGATCACCTGGCATAGGATTGAGAATATAATGGAAGCCACTAATGGATACAGGTCTTGGTGAGACACAGACAGGATCGCATATAAGTACTGATTGTAGCAGCGACAATAGGCTGCGAATTGGTGTATGATCATGATACTGGAGATCAGGAAAGAGTGCAGCAACATGCAGTCCACTAACGCCACCAGATTTAGGACCCACACGTGCAACGAGCTTAGTTTGGAGCACGTAGGGATGGGCGTATCACTCTGTGGATTCGTCCACAGGATACGAGATCATGGAGGACTACTCTTCATAGACCTCCGTGACCACTACGGTACGACCCAGTGCATCCTCCAGGAAACTGATAACTCCTTCACCGTTGCGGAGAAATTAAAGGATGAGGCTGTTGTGAAAATTAACGGCACAGTAGTGAAACGAGATCCATCCACAACCAACACGGCAATGAGCACTGGGGAGATCGAGGTACGTGTGAATAGCATCGAGGTACTCTCCCAGCCAGAGCTGACGCTTCCAGTTCAGATAAATGTCGAAAACGAGTTTCCGGAGGACACGAGGCTCACATACAGATACCTCGATCTCCGCAGGAAGAAGATGCACGACAACATTATCCTCAGGTCTAACGTCATCTCGCATATCAGACAAACGATGGCAGCAATGAGATTCCTCGAAGTCCAAACTCCGATCTTGACGTCATCCTCCCCTGAAGGAGCAAGGGACTACCTTATTCCCAGCAGGGTACACCACGGGAAATTTTACGCACTCCCGCAAGCTCCACAACAATTCAAGCAGCTTCTGATGGTTGCGGGGTTCGATAAATATTTCCAGATCGCTCCGTGCTTTAGAGATGAGGATGCAAGAGCCGACAGATCCCCGGGGGAATTTTACCAGCTCGATTTGGAAATGAGTTTCGCCTCGCAGGATGATGTGTTGAACGTTGTTGAAAACGTGATGCATAGTACTTTCTCGAAATTTGCGAGACCAGGCTATTCCATCAGCAGCCCTCCGTTCGAAAGGATCACATATAGTAACGCACTCCTTCACTATGGCAGCGATAAGCCTGATCTCAGGAACCCGTTGATCATTCAGGATGTGACCGACGTTTTTAGAACATCAGCATTCGGTGCCTTCGTGAATGGAATCAGGGATGGCGCACTGGTGAGAAGTATCAATGTTCCTAGCTGTTCAAGTGAGCCACGCAGCTTTTTCGACAGGATCAATGATTGGGCGAAAGGGATAGGGCTTCCTGGCATTGGCCATATTTCGATGGTCTCTGAGTCTGAGTTTAAAGGACCGATAGTAAAATTTCTGAGTGAGTCTGAGCTAACGGAGATATCGAAGGTTAACAATATGAAGCCTGGAGATGTCGTGTTTTTTGTGTGCGATAAAAAGGCTGTAAGCCTTGCAGGAACGGTGCGTACAAAGCTCGCAGAGATATTAAATCTGGTCAAGGAGAATGCGTATAAGTTCTGCTGGGTCGTAGACTTCCCAATGTTCGGGTACGACGAGGAGAATAAACAAATCGCGTTCTCTCATAATCCATTTTCGATGCCACAGGGGGGACTAGAAGCACTAAACACCAAGGATCCTTTCGAGATCAAAGCCTGGCAGTACGATATCGTCTGTAATGGGATAGAGCTGTCGAGTGGTGCGATCAGGAACCACATTCCAGAGATCATGTATAGGGCGTTTGAAATAGCTGGACACAACCGTGATTTCGTGGACAGCAAATTCAGCGGGATGATTCGGGCGTTCAAGTGTGGAGCACCACCTCATGGTGGATGTGCACCCGGAATCGATAGGATAGTAATGCTCCTAGCCGACACCGAAAACATCAGGGAGGTCATCGCATTCCCATTCAATCAGCAGGCCCAGGATCTTATGATGGGAGCTCCAGCAGACGTAACCGAGAAACAGCTGAAGGAGCTGCATATCGCAGTCCTACCAAGGCCCTGTTTCAACAAAGCCCATGATACGGAGTAAGAACTAGCCTACTTAAGCTGGAGCAAAATCTTCTCACGCCTACATACCTAATGCGTACTTCGGCGATACTCAATACCGCTGCTATTGCCTGTATCTTGGTCATTTACCTCTTTGTTCGACTCCCAGCATGACTCCGGCATTTCGCCGTGGCGGAGTCGCCTAAGCAGTACTCTTTAAGTTGCAGTAAGCATTAGTCCAGGTAGCAAATCAGTACGCTTAAGCCATACTACACCTATGCTAGCGTCTTGTTGCCTATCTGTAGGTTGCCCCTCCTGGATTCCCTTATATGTCATATCTCCTCTGCTGGAGAAGAATATACTCCCGGTGTGTCAGTGTTCCCTGGTGTACAAGCATCTAGGCACGGCTGGAGCTTCGGCGGATTTTTTGGACATACCACAAGCAGCGGAGCCTCCGGACAACTTGCACTGGCTACGCTTATTGCCACTAACGTCATCACCAGGATTATGATCATCTTCTTCATATTGTGCTTTTGACTCGATTATTCCACTTACCAGCATTGCGACATGTTTATATTGCTCACGCAAGACCGACGTGTCACATGCGTGTGTGTGTCATAATTACGTAGATGATGACTCGTCGGTGTATAGCTAGCCTACCGCCTCTCTGTTTTTCATTTCTAATCCTTCCAATGCGGGATATAATGTAGCCTATGTTGATGGCGGCGTGTTTTCGCCGAGAGGGAGATTGTATGGCTTTAAAGATAAGATTAGCAAGGGGCGGGTCAAAGAAGAGGCCGTTTTATAGGTTGGTTGTAGCCGAAAATACAGCTCCACGGGATGGGAGGTTTGTTGAGCGACTCGGCTCTTACAATCCACTCATAGAAAATGGAAAGGATGGGCGCGTCGTAGCTAACGCAGATCGAGTTAAACATTGGCTTTCAGTCGGGGCAAAAGCAACAGAGCGTGCCGAGAAATTGTTGGCATACCTGGAAATAGTTCCGCAGCCCTCTATCAGGATTACTCCTAAAAAATCAGCACCCAAGAAGAAGGCTCAGGAGAGGATGAAGGCATCACGGGAATTACAGCAATAGCAAGTGGCTGGCCCAGGATGCATTTGTGTTGGTGTTATCACCAAGCCAGTAGGTGTTAGGGGATACGTTAAGATACGAGCCTTTACAGAGACTGCAGATTCATTCCTGAAGATAAAGAAAGTGTTTTTGGAGGATGGAGTTACGCTGCAGCTATTGGATCCGATGGTCAAAACGCCGTCGATACTTATTGTGAAAGTGTGCAATGATAGGACAGCTGCGGAGTTATTTCGTGGGAAGCGGCTGTTTGCGTACCCGAGTGATTTTCAGCCACTCGATGACGGAGAGTACTATCTCGAAACGCTGGTGGGAATGACTGCCGTGAATGAAAGCGGTGATGCAGTTGGCCGTGTGTCAGCTACCTTCGATTTTGGAGCAGGAGCATTTCTGGATATAACACTCAGTAATTCAAACGAGGTAGTCACGATCCAATTTAATAGCATGGCTATCTTGGATGTTAATATTGAAGATGGAGTAATCAGGTTAGATGATCGGTTCATACTCAGGTAGTTTGTACATCATCGCTGGCGAGGCATCGGGCGATAAACTTGGTTCATGCGTTCTGGATAACCTTAAAGAGGTAGAGGCATCAGGAGTTGGAGGACCGTTGATGGAGGCACGAGGATTTCATAGTCTCTTCGATATTAGGGAGATAGCGGTAGGGGGAATACTGGAAACCATTCACTGTATCACTAGGATCAAAATGCTGATCAGGAAGACTGTGGAGGACATTATCAGAAGGAAACCGCGTGCGGTACTGACGATCGACTCACCAGAATTCTGTTTCAGAGTTACAAAGCAAGTCAGGGCAGCAGCTCCAGAGATCAAGCTAATTCACCTGGTGGCACCTAGTGTCTGGGCATGGCGTCCAAAGAGGGGAAAGGCAATCGCTGAGGTATATGATCATATGATGACGTTGTTCGATTTTGAACCCCAGTACTTTACGAAGTATGGTCTACGTACGACATTTGTTGGCCATCCGGCTGTGGAAGAATTCTGCGGATCATCTGACTCGAAGGAATCAATTCTCCTCCTGATGCCAGGTAGCCGTGTCCAAGAGATCAAAGCCCACCTCCCGATATTTTTAGAGGCTGCACGAGGGATTGAAGCAGACAGGGTAGTGATACCAACTACTGGCTCTATGAGGCAATTGGTGAAGTCCATGGTTCCAGATGACCATATCGAAGTGATATCTGATGAAGTAGAGAAGAGAGAACTGTACAGGAATGCTAAACTTGCCGTCGTAGCCAGCGGGACCGCTACATTGCACCTTGCACTATCATCATGCCCGATGGTGGTTTGTTACCGCATGTCTCCACTGTCGTATATGATCCTCAAGCCACTGGTAAATGTGAAATTCATCTCGCTGGTTAACCTCATACTCGACGTTGAGGTCGTCCCAGAGCTCATCCAATCTGCATGCACTCCAGCATCAATAATTGATGCAGCTGGTAATATAAACAATGCTTGCCAAAGCGTTTCATTCCAGGAGATCAAGAGCAGGCTACTGCCCAACGATATATCTCCCAGCAGGATGATTGCTACAACTGTCGAACAGTATTTGGTATAGTGAAATTGTAACGCCAGTCTTGCTTATCTCAAGGTACTAGAATGAAGGGGTTGGTTGATTCGCACGCGCATCTATTCTATGAAGGGGTCTATGATACTCTAGACTACAAGCTGAAGTTCGCGAAGCTCGCAGGTGTTGATTACATTTTGAGCGTTGGAACGGACTCCAAGACTATGGCTAAAAACATCGAGATCGCTGAGAGGTTTAGCAATGTGTTTGCATCGGTTGGAATCCATCCGCATCACTTCAGCGATGGCTACGACATAGCAGAGCTAATTAAACTTTCAAAGCACGATAAGGTAGTTGCTATTGGTGAAGTTGGACTAGATTACCACTATGATGACGCCACTCCGAAGTCTGGCCAGATCACTCTCTTCAGGGATATGCTCTCGATCTCTAAGGAATGCAAGCTTCCGTACATCATTCATTCTAGGGAGTGTTTTGACGATATCTTTGATATCATGGCTGAGTACAAACTACCGCCATCTGTATTCCACTGCTATACTGACACAAGGGAGAATGTGAGCAAGATCCTAGATCGAGGGCACTACATCTCATTCGCTGGGGTCATAACGTTCAAGAAGTCCGATGAGCTGCGAGAGATCGTGAAGTATGTGCCAGCGGATAGGCTTTTGATCGAAACTGATTGCCCGTACTTATCACCCGTGCCATACCGCGGGAAGCCAAATGAACCGGCGTTCGTCAGTATCGTTGCTGAGTGTGTTGCACAGGTTAGGGGCATTGGTGTGAAGGAAGTTGCTAGCCTGACATCCGATAACTTCTTCAGGCTGTTCCAGAAGGCGGCATCTTATACAGCTCAACAGCAAAGCACTTGAATTTGATATACAATGGAGAACGTCGATAAGTAGCCTGCGTCCTCACATGCTTCGTTCCCTCTTGTTTACCATTACCTTCTGGCCGGTGTTTATCATGTACATCTTCATCATGTATCCGCTAGCGGCCATCTTATCGCCGAGGAACGTTCTGTTGCTTGTGTACCGCCCCGTCACAAGGTGGCTCTTGTTCTGCCTCAGGAAAATTGCAGGTGTTTGGTATGAGATCAGGAATATCGAGAATGTTCTGAAGGAGCCTTGTATCATTGGGTGCAATCACCAGTCTACCTGGGAGACATTCATCTTCTCACTACTCTTCGATAACCTATCGATTGTAATCAAGCACGAGCTCCTCAGGAAACCGATCGCTGGCTTGTACTTTAAGAGGCTTGGCTGCATTCCGATTGACAGGTCATCGCCGGTACTTGCAATAAAAGCATTGGTCAAACACGGAGTGAAAGCGCACCGTGCTGGAAATAACATCCTCATCTTTCCGAATGGAACAAGGGATAGCTCCGGAGCACAAGCGGAGTATAAAGGTGGAATCTATGCGATATACAAAGCAACGGGAGCCTCTGCCGTTCCGGTGAGTGTTAACTCTGGATCACATTGGCCACGTAGGTCATTTCGTAAAGTACCAGGTACCATAGTGCTAGATTTCAAGGATGCTATCCCTCCAGGCTTAGAGAGAGCAGCGTTCTTTGCCGAGTTTGAAGCAAGGATGAAGCAACGGTAGATTGGCGATGAGAATACGCATAAGGCCATGTCCGCTGTTCCCACTATCAGTCGTGATTTCGATATCGCTATTTGCATTGCTGATGCTATACTCGATAGGGGCGGGCAATTTCTACCCGTGGTGCATCAAGCAGTTCTGTAGGCTCCTACTCGGAATCGTAGCCATATTCGTCGCCTCGTCCACACCTGTTCATTTTTGGAAGAAACATGCATACACAGGCTATATCGCCTGCGTGATAATGCTAACGTGTGTAGCTGTAGTCGGGAAGATATCGATGGGAGCTCAGCGGTGGCTCGACTTATATTTCTTCAACCTCCAGCCATCGGAGCTTATGAGAATCTCGCTGATCATCGTGCTCTCACGGTACTTCGCTGACCTTGGCATAAGCGCAGTAACTAAAATCTCATCACTAGTACTCCCGCTATCGATAATGGCGGTCCCAGTTTTCATGGTCCTACTACAGCCTGACCTCGGCACAGCAACCATTCTATTCTGCACGTTCGTTGCGATACTGTTCGTCTGCGGAGTACAGATCTGGAAGTTTATGGTGGCACTCATGGGTTTTGCAGGAGCAATGCCTCTGCTATGGAGCATGCTTCGTCAATACCAACGCGAGAGAATCCTCGTGTTCCTAGACCCGGAGCTGGATCCAAGCGGAGCTGGATACCATGTCATCCAATCCCAGATAGCACTGGGATCTGGAGGAATATACGGAAAGGGACTTCTCAATGGTTCCCAGTGTCAATTAAACTTCCTCCCAGAGAAGCAGACGGATTTCGTGTTTGCAGCTCTCGGAGAAGAACTCGGATTCGTAGGATGTACGGCACTCATCGTATTGTACGCGATGCTGATGATCTACAACTTGGGAGTTGCAATGAGGGCACGCGATAGATTCAGTCAGGTGTTGGTGTTTGGAATCAACGCGATGCTGTTCTTCTACATCGTCATCAATATCTCGATGGTCTGTGGGCTACTACCAGTCGTCGGAATTCCGCTACCATTCTTCTCGTACGGAGGAAGCGCCCTGATGGTTTTATTGTTTTGTCAGGGGCTCATATTCGCAGTAGATATAGAGCATAAGGTGAAGTTCGGTCTCAAACGATCGAGGTAGGAGCAACCGGATTCCCCCCGTTGCCCTGTACACATTTGGATTCCAGAGCCAGTCGTCAGATATCGGCAGGTCTGTTCAAGGCTGCTGTATGTGACATGGATTCCCTATCTCGACTGGCGAGAGGATAACAGAAGTATCCCAGCCTTTTGATAGAACTGTAGAGCATCTCGGATTTAATAAGGACATTACAGATCGTAGGCAGAAGGGTGTGTTTCATCCATTGAGATATACATATACTAACTGGTTAGTTATGGGTAGGGAGGCTTTGTACATCGTGCAGCATCTCCTAGATTATTTAACAATAGCAATGACCAAGATGTACTCTCACCTTACTCAAGATCATTAGACAGATAGGTACCTATGCATCTACATTCAGCTTATCTCCTCTACCTCCTCTGGAGCAATTTTGGGCACCATAACAATTGACATAAACGAGATCAGCTCGTGGAGTTACACAACGTCATGGCTAGAAAACTACGGCAAAGTTAGATCTGAGCATGTAGATTTTGAGCGTGGCGAAACTGTTGAGAATGAGGTTGGGAATGGTATCGCGTATGCGATAATGGTACTAGAGCTATTTCTTAAACCGATAAACCGTTCGGCTTCTGCTTTTGCTTGTTTCTAAAATACCTAGCTTCACTCCATGGATCAAGTCACGGTTGGCAGTGGCAGGGGACATCGCACTAAACAACGCAATGTAATCCTTCCTCTTGAAGGAGAGCAGAAAGTTCCTTGCATACATCAAGCAATCTTCAGACTTCTCCACAACGCTCGGTTGAATCTGTGGTTCCAGAATTGTGGGTGCCTGCAAATAACGCCCAACATAAATTCTATGAACTTCTCAGAGCTTCCTGTCTTATCACTATCCTGCAGCGTCTCATAGTACTCAGCTTGATGCTTCTCCAGTATCTCTTCAACGCAAACCAATTTGAAAATGGAGTGTAGCTTGGTAAGTATCAGCTGCTGCCATAGTCAACCGATCCTACAGTTCCCATCGATAAAGGAATGGATAAACTCAAACTCACAATGGAAAATACACGACTTCATCAATAAGCTGTCATCGGAATTTACCAGGTATTCCAGTAAGTTAGCGATGAGACCGGAAACATTTTGATGGGGGGAGCAACATGCACCACCTCCCCCTCTTTGAAAAAGGCCAACTCCTGCGCTTCTGAATCTACCAGCATCGGGTAACAAACCTTTCATCATTACGCTATGTGCCTTCAGGATATCCTCGATATTAAAAGCATCAAGCTTACCAAACAGCCCATAGATAGCGATCGCATTTTTAACAGTTATGATATCATTTGCTGGAGCTATAACTGGCTGGCCGTTCAGGATATCACTTATCTGTTCTAGTAGCATGCTGTGCCCCTCAATCGCTAAACTCGATTTGACAGTCTTGATGCTTGTCACTTTCCTCAGGCGAATGTTGCTGTGCACCTTAAAGCTACAGTGATCAAACCTATCAAGAACAAGACAAATCTTCTAGATTAGATCGATGATTGAGGGTGGTTATGCAATAGGAAGACTTTGGGGAGTTACGCAAGCACAACTCGATAGTACCACATCAACCGTGTACTGAACAATGTTCACCTACCTTAATCAAACTACCTACCTGTTAAGGGTTAGCAGTCTGTACTGCAACGCCTCCGCTACATGGGACTGTTTAATTTGTGTCGAGCCATCAAGGTCTGCTATTGTCCTTGACACCCTCAAGATTTTATGGCAGCTTCTTGTTGAGATGTCGGAATACATGACTGCCTTCTGGAAGAATGATGCGGTCTTGGTATCGAGCTTCGTAATGTCATCCAAGTATCTTCCGTTAGCTTTCCCGTTGAGGTAGTATCCGGTATGTCCGCAGGATTTGGAACGGATGTGTTGCTTAACTCTAGCCTCGGCAACTCTGGCACGCACTGTCTTTGAATCGACTCTCTTCTCATTACAGAAGAGCTCAGATACCTTGACGCTGCTCACGTAAACCGTGATATCGAATCTATCTAGGATTGGTCCTGAGATTTTATTTCTGTACTCAATGGCACATCTTGGAGCTTTGGAACATTGTTTCTTACTATCTCCGTACGATCCACATTTGCAGGGATTCATGGCTGCTATCAGTTGTATGTTGGCTGGATAGGTAATATGCTCCTTTGCCCTCGAAATTGTGATGTTATTGGTTTCCAGTGGTTGTCGTAACGCCTCAATCGTGTTCCTCTGAAATTCAGGCAACTCATCTAGAAATAGAATACCGTTGTGGGCGAGTGATAATTCTCCTGGCTTAGCATCTGACCCACCTCCGACTATCGAGATGAGTGATGCTGAGTGGTGTGGCTCTCTGTATGGAGGTGTATATATGAGACCGTCCTCCGGTAGCATTCCGGCGAGACTGTATATGCACGTCGTCTCTAAGGCTTCCTCCGGAGATAGCGTTGGCAGTATTGTTCTAGCTCTTGTGGCGAGCATCGACTTACCAGAACCAGGTGGTCCCACCATCAGTACGTTATGACCGCCGGCCGCTGCTACTTCAATCGCACGTTTTGCAACGAGCTGGCCATGGACGTCCGCAAGGTCTATCCCGTATTCAAGCTTATCATGATTCATACATTGTACAACCGGGGATGTAAGCTGTGATGTGCCTCTCAGGTGATTGACAAGTGACATTATATTCGGTGGAGCAACGACACTATCGTTCCCACTCCATACTGCCTCTTTCTCGCACGCCTTCGGACATATGATCGACATGCCCCTCTCGTTTGCTAACATTGCAGCGCATATTGTTCCTGATATATATGGCAGGTTGCCATCGAGCCCGAGTTCCCCAACGGCCACAATATTTTCAAGCAGCGATGCATCGATCGCATCCATCGCTCCGAGAATCGATAGAGCAATTGGTAGGTCGTAATGAGAGCCAGCTTTAGGAATGTCGGCAGGTGCCATATTAACAGTTACGCGCTTCTGTGGAAACCCAAGACCCAGCTGAAAGAACGCAGATCTTATCCTCTCCTTCGCTTCTCCAACTGTTTTGTCCGGTAATCCCACGATGCAGAACGATGCCATTCCAGGAGAAATTTGTGACTCGACAATAATCTCGGTAGGCTTCATTCCAATGAATGCTACAGTCCGAGCTCTTGAGACCATAAATCATGTGCACTAGAAACATGAAACAGTGTCTAGTGTATCTCTAAAACCTTAAGAAAGCGTTTCGTCAGCTGTAATCGACTTCGTCCTGACACGGCGCTTTACCACTCTCTTCTTGGGTGGTTGTACGTTTCCAGACTCCACAGAGTTACCATCATCAGTTACGGTACTTACAGGTTGTGTAGCTGTGGCGGCACATGAAGGTTGTTCTACCCCGACATTACGAACTCCATAATTCTGATCACACTGTGGCCTGTTGACCTTTGCATCAATAAGCCTGCCGTAATGTTCCGCGAACTGAAGGTTATATTCATACAATACACGATCACCAGATGCAGACGCTTCCTTGGCGTGGTTTAGGTACTTCGTTCTCAAGTTCTGGTAGTACGCGACACCCTTCGGGGTTTCCTTCTTCATACGATCAATCTTAAGCAAACCAAAATTGCCCTCCCAGACACAACGTTATTTATTATAACATAGAGTATCCAATTGCGCAAGCGCACCTGCGTTGAGGAATCGGCAACCGAAGGTATGTTGCTCTACATCCCCATATTTTAAGGAACGAAGGCCCCAAAGGAGGTGCTCAGATGTGCAGAGCATTATTTGGAGATCTCCCGATCCTTAGCTATCGATGCCATACATTTCAGAATGTCCTGTGCCATAACAGACGAAGGTAGCTTGTGTAAGAAAAATATTGTATAGAGGACTGGTGCCGTAGGAGGGAGTCGGACCCTCGACCTCTCCCTTACCAAGGGAGTGCTCTACCGCTGAGCCACTACGGCAGCCACTGTAATAGTAACCGACACAGATATGTTTTGCAAATGGGATGGAGACCAGTGCACAACATTTATGTATAATATTAACTGTGTCCGTCACTGCAGTCCATTGGTCTTTAATGTCTATCTTGAGGCGGTTTTGGACGGTTAGCGGACTCACTGTACTGAGCCGGATACTAGGTGTTTTTCGTGAAGCGGCGCTCATTCATTTTTTAGGAGCAACTGCGGAGATGGATGCATTTTCTGCTGCTTTCAAATTTCCGACATTCTTCAGGCGGCTGTTCGCAGAGGGTGGGATGCAGTCGATCTTCGTGCCATTCTTCAATGATTACTACGCGATCGGGAAAATTAGGGGAGCATCGTATTTTGTATCTAGGCTATTCACACTAGTCTTTTGGACAATGTTCATCTTCACTGCGCTGGTGTGTGTCTTCGCGAAGCAGTTCGTAATTTTGATGGTCCCGGGATTTGCGCAGTCTCCAGATAAGCTAGCCTTCGCCACAGAGTTTACGAGGATCATATTCCCCAGCGTTTGGTTCGTTGCAATCTCGACGATATACAGTAGCATCCTGATAGCACGCAAAAAGTTACAGAGATATGCATTAGCCCCAATCCTTGTAAACTTCATCCTAATAGTCTCACTCTTTATGGGAGTAGATAGCATCGCCGCTGGTCGCCGGATTTCATACGGCATACTCCTCTCTGGAATCTTCATACTCTTCTACATGAGGGCACAAGTTTCCAGAAGTGGCCTGCCAATGCCGAAGCTATCGTCCATCAAGTTGACTGCTGGTACGAGACTCTTTCTAAAGAAACTGGCACCGGTGCTCGTTACAGCAGGAGTAATGCAAATCAATATCTTTGTCGGGACAGTCGTCGCATCATTTTGCCCAACTGGCTGCATCACATACATCTACTGCGCCGATAGGTTTGTACAGCTTCCATTAGCAATGTTCGGTATCGCAATGGGGCTGGTGCTACTCCCAGAAATATCGGAGGCGCTTGCCACAAAGAAGCTAGATGCTGTCCGTGATGTACAGTCCAAAGCTGTAACATTCACATTGCGATTAACATTACCGTCCGTCGTGGGACTTGTCATTCTAGCATACTATCTCATATCCATCGTATATGGACACGGGAGGTTCACTGAGACCGCCGTATTGAGCACAACCCGCATCTTGCAGATTGTTTCAATTGGGCTTCCAGCGAACGTACTCGTCAAAATCATGACGTCAGTCCTCGTCGCTCAGAAAGACTCAAAAACCCCAGTGATAGCCGCCACTACATCTATTGTGGCAAATACCGTGATCAGCGTAATCTTGGCTATCCCGCTCCAGGAAATCGGGATAGCTATTGCAACATCAATATCCGGAATTGTGAACGCCTATTGGTTATTGCGTAAGGCAGAAATGCGCGCCCTCTTCAATAGGTGTCTCATTATTGATTTCGTCAAGATCCTTGGTGCATCTATGGTGATGAGTGCTGTGATGCTCTGTATGTCTTGCATACTGGAATTCAACGGCATCACGAGCGAAATCTTATTCGTCTTGCTCAGCAGTATAATCGGGATTGTAGCATATTGCGCATCTCTGATCCTTCTTAAAGATCCAGTAGCGTTAGCAATCAAGCGCAGGATCATGTGATGGAACCTCGATTCCATGAGCGCGCCGTTTTGAGATTGCGTTGCGCTTTTTTTGGTCTATGATTAGGATGGTGAATGTGGAATTACGGTACTCTCTATGTGGACGTCGCAACACAGCCTCGCTAGACTCGAGAGTAATGCAATCGTCGTTGCAATCAACAACTCATTCGGAAACCTCGATGACGAGGTATCATGAGACAGATTTCTGTTGGCGGATTTGATATAGCGAACAACAGGCCATTTGTTTTTATAGGTGGGCCTTGCGTGATAGAATCACTTGACCACTCGCTATCGATGTGCTATAAGATAAAGGTAGTATGTGAGAGACTTGGCGTCGACTACATATTCAAGTCATCTTTCGATAAGGCAAATCGTACTAGCGTCTCTGGCAAAAGAGGAGTCGGTATCGATGAGGGTATTCGTACCCTAGAGCATGTTAAGTCGGAATTTGGAGTATCTATTTTAACTGATGTTCACCTACCGGATCAATGTGCCATTGTAGCAGAGGTTGTAGACGTATTGCAAATCCCCGCATTTCTCTGCAGGCAGACAGATCTTCTGAAGGCCGCTGCCGAGACTGGAAAAGTAATTAATGTCAAGAAGGGACAGTTTGTAGCTCCAGCTGATATGGCTAATGTAGTTGAGAAACTAAGGCGCTTTGGAGCTACTGACATAATGCTGTGCGACAGAGGAACGTGCTTTGGATACAACGCACTCGTCACTGACTTTAGGGGAATCCCGATCATGACGCAGACAGGGTGCCCAGTAATATTCGATGCGACTCATTCAGTGCAGATGCCTTCAGCTAATGGAGCTTCGTCAGGTGGAGAACGAAAGTTCGCCCCGATCTTGGCAAGAGCTGCCGTTGCAGTAGGTGTCGCTGGGGTCTTCATGGAGGTACATGACGATCCCGATAATGCACCATGCGACGGACCGAATATGATACACATAGATGATCTTGAACAGATACTAACCGAACTTATGGCAATTGACGCAGTCTCTAAAAATTTTCAAAGGACCATATAAACATGGATTACACAAGCAACTTACAAACACTGAGGAACAGCCTCGCTAAACTCGAGAGTAATGCGATCGTCGTTGCAATCAACAACTCATTCGGAAACTTCGATGGCGAGGTATCCAGCCTCACACAGATCTCTGGATTTTCAGGCTCGAACGGACGAGCTGTGATAACAGACAACGAAGCGGTACTATGCGTAGATGGACGTTACGTGAACCAGGCAAACAGGCAGGTAGATACTTCTGTCTGGAAGATTTGTACATACCCAGACGTTACCACCACAGCCCTCTTATCGAGGATGCTGAAGGAGAATCAGACATTAGCTGTTGGACCATTCTCGATGACTCACAGCTCGTACCTGTCGATCTTGAGGCTCTCGAAAGAGATTGGATTTAATGTAAAGATCTTGGATGAAGCGTCATTTACTAACTTGTTCGGCATCCAGACTTCATCTGATACCAAGCTATTCCTGATGAGCGAAACTGATGTCGGCGAGGCCCACAGCGATCGCATCGATAGGATTAGGAATGCCATATGTAGCGGAGAGGCCGTGCTATTGACGGAGAAGCCTGTTACTGGATGGTGTACAGGCATGAGGCTGCGGAAGGTTACAAACGACAAGAGCGTACTGCCAGCATGTGCTATGTATATCAGTTACACAGGGAAGCCAATTGTCTTCTGTGATCTTGAGCTGGAGGAAGCGAGTAATGACTTCTCATTCGTACCGCTCAGCAGTTTTAAGGATGTGATGTCTACTATGGACAAGGCAACTGTAAACTGCAACTCTGCAACTGTTCCTGTGTACTTCCCATGGATCCTCCAAGGCCTCGGGTTTCAAGTACAACAGTCCAAGATTGATATTGAGCAGTTCGAGTCAGTCAAGAATCAGGTGGAGATATCGAACCTAAGGACTGCGGCAGAACTCACATCCATCGCCTTTATAAAGGCACTGGCATACGCTGAGACGCATTCTCACACAACGGAGGTTGGAGTCATCGAGGTATTTGAAGCTGAGCTCCGAAAGAATAGGACGTTCGTGGATCTGAGCTTTAACGCGATATCCTCCTTTGGAAGGAATACGTCAGTCGTCCACTACAACCCCAAGGCTTTAGGAAGCATTGACATCGACAAAGATGGGCTATTCCTGTTCGATGCTGGTGCTCACTTTACGAATGCCACGACTGATATGACGAGGGTGATATATAGGGGGAACTCTCCGCCAGATTATGAGCTAGTCAACATCTACACAACAATCCTAAAATCTGTCATCATGTTTTCAAGTACGCGGTTTCCAAACAGGACGAAGGCAGCTTGCCTGGATTCCATCGCCAGGTTCTTAGTTTGGCGAGAGGGTTTCGATTATAACTTCGGAACTGGTCATGGAGTGGGTAGCTTCGGTAATGTTCACGAGCATCCAAGCATCTCGCGAGGCTCCAATGAGCGTATCACGAATGATATGGTGTTTACTGTGGAGCCGGGAATATACAAACCTGATTTCGGGGTAAGGCTGGAGAACATGCTCCGTACCGTGGCGTCACCAACGTACCCTGGATACGTTGAGTTCGAGACCCTGAACTTTATACCGTTCTGCAGGAGATTGATAGACGCGCAAAGCTTGGATTCCAGCGAGCGAGAGTGGTTGAATCATTACCATGCGCTGACATATGAGAAGTCCAGTAGTGCTTTTGCGGATGATCCAACGACAATTGGTTGGTTGATGGAAAACACGAGGGAGATGTAATGATTAGAGATTTTGAAGACTTTAAGGAGTACATAGCACAGCACCATCGTGTACGTCGCTGCATCGTAAGAGCTGATCTAAACTTACCATCGGATGTTAAAGACTTAACGAGGGTGTATGCCATCAAGGATACGGTGAGGGATGTACTGGATATGGGGTTAAGCGTCGTTCTCATTTCGCACTACAAAAGGCCATCAGCGGAGGATGCTAACGATCCAAAGTACTCACTTAGGAACGTGGTAAACAGCGTCTCATCCGTCGTAGGTGAGGAAATTAATTTTGTGGAGGGGTTGATGTTTGACATTGATCCAAGCTCCATAACTACCAAGGTTACCTTACTGGAGAACCTGAGATTTTACGACGGAGAAACAAAAAACGATCGGTGGTTCGCTGAGGCGCTTGCGAGGTTTGGTGATGTGTATATCAACGATGCGTTCTCGGTTTCTCACAGGAAGCATGCATCGGTATGCGCTATAACAGAACACCTTCCATCGTTTGCAGGACGTTCCATGAAGAGAGAAATCGATGGAATCTCTGTAGTAACTGACCACATCAAGCATCCGTTTACTGCAATCATCGGAGGCTCAAAGGTTTCATCCAAGATAGAGGTTCTCCAACACCTTTCTCAGAAAGCCGATACCTTAGTGATAACCGGAGCGATGGCAAATACATTCCTCGCTTCCAAAGGTATTGACATGAAGTGCTCACTCGTGGAGGAAAACCAACTTGAAACAGCCACCAGGATTTGGCATGAATCGAAGGCCAATATTGTGCTGCCGGAAGATCTAGTCGCAGCTGAATCTATCTATCATGCCGGTACCAGCCACGACGTTACGCAGATTCCAGATGGCTACTCATGTTTCGATATTGGACCACGAGCAGTTGTTAAGATAGCGGAGATCGTCGAGAAATCCCGGACGCTGCTTTGGAATGGTGCGGTAGGAGCTTTTGAGTTTTCGAACTTTTGGGAAGGCTCAACTAGAGTAGCAAAGGTAGTTGCTCATGCTACTAAACACAACGCCCTCGTCTCAGTTATCGGCGGTGGAGAGACAGTAGCCTCAATGGGAGACTACAAGGATTATATGACATTCGTCTCGACTGCGGGCGGTGCGTTCTTGGAGTTTGTGGCTGGGTATAAATTGCCAGGAGTTGAGATGTTGCGTAAGGATAACACATCAGTGGGGGTGCTCAAATCTGGAACTTAAAATAGGTTCCACGTGGAACAATCAGATGTGCATCGTGTTCTCTGCTAGCTTCAGAGGGATCGGAAGATGCAAAAGCGGGAATGAGCCACACCGATGGTATATGTAGGTGACGTTAAAAAAGTTAGGAGCTGCCCTAGATAACAACTAAAACCCACACTCAATCCATTGCAAAAGCTGAGCTTCCATAACTGAGAGTTTTGTGGTATTAAATCTCCATTCACACTCCTTACAAGAT
>JAITIT010000018.1 GCA_031279295.1 Holosporales bacterium
TGGCAGATAGGTGTGGTAATGTGCCTCATGAACATATCATTTGTGATGGCGTATTCTTTCTCTGGGCTTTACCTGAAGCATATCCTCGGCGCTACTGCAATAAGCATAGGTGTGCTGGAGGGAATCTGCGAGACCACATCTCATGTAATGAAGCTATTCTCTGGAATGCTGAGTGACTTCGTAGGCCGCCGTAAGGTAATCATGGTGATCGGGTACGTATTCTCCGTGTGCAGCAAGCCGATACTAGCTATATCGACTACAAGTGGATTGGTGTGCATGGCAAGGATGATGGAGCGGTTTGGAAATGGCATACAGGCATCGCCACGTGATGCAATCATTGCAGACGTTGCTCCAAGGAAGAGGATAGGAGCGTCGTATGGCTTAAAGAGAAGCCTTGCATATCTCGGATCCATGCTGGGGGGGGTATTAGCCATCTTCGCGATCAAGGCAACTCATTATAACTATCAAGCGGTATTTGCTTTGGCGTCCATTCCTGCTGTTGTCGCATTTGGAATATTGATGTTCATTAAGGAGCCAAAGAGGTTCGATCACCCGGCTTTAGCGTCTGGGGCCCCGTTGCCGCCACCTAAGCTGAAGGTTAAATTCTCCTTCAAGAACTTCCAGTACCTGGGGATTTCATTCTGGTTGCTCATGGTGGTCAACATGGTATTCATGTTGGCTCGGATGAATGAGACGTTCCTGATACTTCGAATGAACGAGGGCTACCGTAGTGATTTGATGTTTGCCCCAGTTGTCATGATTGTCCTTAATATCGGTACTGCCATTTCATCATATCCAATTGGATTGCTTGGTGATAGATCCAATAGGACTAGTCTCCTCAGCATTGGGATTGCAGCGCTCCTTCTAGCAGATATCGTAATGTATGCTGCTGGTTCAGTAATTGTGATGTGCATCGGAGTTCTATGTTGGGGAGTACAACTTGGTGCTACACAGAATGTTTTTATCTCGCTGATTGCCGAGAAGATACCAGAAGATCTCAGAGGAACTGGAATCGGAGTTTATTGGTTGATTAATGCAGTTGCATCATTTTGCGCCGATACACTCGCTGGCTTCGTGGCGCATCACTACTCGCTGGAGTACATATTCGTATCGAGTGGCATTACGGGCCTCCTCGCGCTGTTGGCATTGTACTTCATGGGTCATATTACAACCTTTAACAAGCAGAGGAAAATCGTGTGAGATTCAGTGTTGTTATCAGACGTGTCATAACGAGAGCGCTGATAGCAATTGTGAGCATCGTATTTGTCATTACGGCTCTGCAGGTTACTTTCATCCAAAGGAAAATCACCCAGCTACTCGCTGGAGATACGTTGCGCATAAATTTTTCAGAGATCACAGGATTTTTCCCGTTCAAGTTTTCAGTGATTGGGTTGAAGGTAGCTAATGGTGAGGTTGGCTTTAGTGTAGATAAACTGGGTATCGAGATGAGCAAGAGCATGCTGCATATCAAGAACTTAAGTGCAGGAAATGTGGTGATGAAATCGGTGGTTCCGGTTAGAGCGTCGCTCTCATCAGTGCGGTACATTGCTCCGCTCTTTCTGCAAAAGATCATCAAGTACGTATCGATTGAGAGTCTGGATTACGATGGTTTGGTCTTCACAAAGTTGCTGTTTACATATGGCAGGAAAATCGGGACCAGGCGCGTGAAGACAATGCTGAGGGGTAACTCACTGGATTGCCAGTGGGGGATCGTAGGGACAAGCATTATCGCAGACGTTGGCATTAACGACATACTGGCAAACGTGACATACGACACGCGTACTAAACGTACGAGCATCTCAGTGGATTATGGAAAGCAGCGGGTCTCATTCGATGGGCTTTATGATGGCGGAGACAGGCTACTTGGTACTGTATCATTGCCGTTCATGAACATGAAGTTGGCTTCGGAGCTTGCCCTGAAAGATGATTTCCTGGATGCAAAGCTACGGTCAGATCAGATTGGTGTGTCTGGTAGTTTGGAATATAACTTTAACACCAATTTCATTGTATGTAACAACGTTCGCTTTGACAATGGAATTTCGATGGTGCCGTTTATCATCAAGGATGATTTGACTATCCCACGGATGGCTGTGATTATGCCAAAGGGGAAAGTTCACTTCCGAAACATAAACCTATCTCGTGGTGAATTCTCACCTGGGGACATTACTGTTTCGAACGTTGATATCTCGCACCTGCTAGGACCTGAATATGGCGGAACTTTGGATGGAACTTGCAGGTTCGTAAACGGTAGTGAATCAGTAAAGTTGGCCCTGACCAAATTTAATGTTGGCTCTATCAAGGTTCCGTTGATTAACATTGGTGCTGCCTACTCTGCAAGCGGGCTAGGCGTGAAGTTCTCATTTGAATTCATGAAAAAGAAGAACGTGATCGAAGCCGAGGTTGTAGCGAAGGACTGGATCATTACCAAGGAGAGCTCTATCAAAATGAAGGGCACCGGTAAGTTCAATATAGCGGACTACAGGCTTCCTGCGGATCAGATTGCCAGCGGCACAATCGTATACAACCTAAGTGCAGCTGGTTCAATTGCTAATCCTGTGTTGCGGGGTAATGTAAGCTTGAAGAAAGGATACTACATTAACAGCAACGCAGGTATCTACCTACAGAACATCAGACTGGATTGTAACATCAAGGACAACACCGTGCTCGTCAAAAACATATACCTTACCGATGGCTTCAAAGAACCTGGCAATATCTCCGGCAGTGGGAATGTTCGCGTTGACCAGAATACGGCAGATGTCAACCTCCTACTTAAGGTCAACAACCTCAGCGTCATAGATCGGAACTGGGTAAACGCCAAGCTGGTTGGCGAGCTCACCATAATCGGTGACCTCTACGAAAAGTGTACAATCAAAGGTGCCTTGAATACAAGCTCTGCTAAGGTTGACATATCGAGTATGGTCTTCATGTCCTCTCGATCCATTAATGTTCCCCAGGACTCCGCCGAAGATAAAGCCACAATTTCGAATGGTATGAAAACCTCGGCGGACGACTCGCCAAGTTATTTCCAGAATGTTGCTATCGACATCGATCTTAAGTCATCACTAGTAGTTACTGGGATGGGAGTTGATAGCACATGGAATGGTGGTGGGAGCATAGCAGGTAGCCTGAGTGAAGTCAGGTACCAAATGAAATTGGCCTTAGCTAAAGGGAATGTAACTGTCAATGAAAATACCTTCAAGTTGAAGAACGGTGAGATGCTGATCGATAACGATCACTTTAACGTGAACGTCTCGGCTGAGAAGCACGTTGATAATACTATCGTTGGAGCTAAGTTCGTCCAGCATAATGGCGACTCCTGTGTCAAATTCTACTCGGTTCCGTACATGCCTAAAAACGATGTACTGTCATATATGCTATACAACAAAAAGTCATCCGAGATTTCCACAAGCGAAGGGCTCGCCATGTTTTCGGTCATGAACAAAGTAACAGGCATGGGTGGATTCGACATCATCAACAAAATGAAATCGACACTTGGCATCGACTCGCTTGGTATCAAGAAAAATAAGAACGTAGCTAACGAGGAGTACGATGCCATTAGCGTTGGTAAGAAGATTGGGAAGGTGCGGATATCGGTAGATCAAGGAGCTGCCAAGGATACAACTAGCGTTGTCGTCGAAACTAAAATTGCGAAGAACACAAAGCTATCAGTCGACCTATCAAGCCGTAACCTGTTTGGAGCTGGGATTCTGTGGTCCAGGCGGTATTAGATGCCTTACCACAGATCCTCCTATTTCCAAGTAAATGGATATGGTTGGGGTTTTAAATCCAACTTCATGGTCTTCCGACTATCATGTGTTACCTCACACCATCCCGTACGAGATGTTCTTGGCTGGCGTGTTGTAATCTTCTCTTGGAGCTGCCTCGTTACCGCGTTCGAATGTGAGGTGGGCGACGGCCATAACCGTGCCTGTTGTTTCCTGTCTCATATCAACTCCATTGGCGTATCTATTCATCAAACTCCATTTCCCCACATCATAATGTGATGGGACATGATTTTGGGGGTGGTATTTCCCGGTCCGTTGCTTGGTTCGTCTAGCCTCAGCGTTACCGATGTGGAGTCTGACACACTTGTCTGCTTGTCCCGTGGGGCTTCCTTCCCATTGTTGATAGTAGTACTAACTTGTTCATTGGGTTTCCCTCCCCAGGATAACTTACATATATGTATGGTAGGGGAGAAAGGTTAAGGAAGTATGAATGGTGATGAGGATATTGAGGGGG
>JAITIT010000042.1 GCA_031279295.1 Holosporales bacterium
ATCTCTTTGATCATAGAACACACATCTATCGTCTCTGAGATAATCTGATCTTCGGAGCAGAATATATGTCCATCATCCTGCGTGAAGGCACGTAACCTCATTAGGCCATGCATCGATCCAGATGATTCGTTCCTATGGCACTGGCCGAACTCAGCTATCCTTATCGGAAGATCTCTGTAGCTCTTTACGGGACCAGTTCTGTAGCAGATTATGTGACCGGGACAGTTCATCGGTTTAATTGCCATTGTGACACCTTCATGTTCCACCACGAACATATTTTCTCTAAATTTCTCCCAATGCCCGGAGGTTTCCCACAACGAGCGGTTCAGAAGCTGTGGGGTCTGTACGAGATAATATCCATACCTCCTAATCACCTCAGTAATGTAGTCCTTCAGAAGGTCATATAGTATGAATCCATTCTGCAACCAGAATACACTTCCTGGAGCTGTTTCATCGATATGGAAAATCCCGAGATCAGGGCCAAGCTTTCTGTGATCCCTTGACTTCGCTTCTTCGATCATCGTGCAATAAGACTGCACTTCGGACTTCGTACAGAACGCCACTCCATATATCCTCTGCAGCATATCGTTCTTACTATCACCTCTCCAGTACGCCCCTGCAACCGCAGTAAGCTTAAACGACCCATGTGGAATCATGCCGGTGCTCGGAATGTGGGGACCTCTGCACAGATCGACGAAATTGCCCACAGAGTAAATTCCCACCTCGTCGACATCCAAACCTTCGATCAGCTCAACTTTGTACTTCTGTGAGCGATCTGCAAAATATCTTATTGCTTGGTCCTTCGTCATTGATGACCTCTTGAATGGAAGGTTCCTCTTGACGATATCCCACATTCTCTCCTCTATGCATTCGAGGTCATCCGTCGAGAACATTCTGCCAGACATGATGTCGTAATAGAATCCAGAGTCAATGGCTGGTCCTATCGCAAACTTGATGTTCGGATCAATCTCTGACAAAGCAGCTGCGAGGACGTGGGCAATGCTGTGTCTAAGGACCGCCAACCAATCCGGATCACCAGCAGTCACAAACTCGACCGCATCACTGTTATGGAACTTGCCAGTTTCCACTTCTACCTCACTCCCATCTCTCAGTATCACAACCATGCTCTTCTTACTCCACTACCTTCGGCACACAAAACAAACCAAACTTCGCATACTTCGCGTTCAACATCAACTCATCCCTTGTGTTGCTGACAGCCGGCACATCAAGACTCTCAGGGGTACTCATTGAGATATCCACAGCTGTCTCGTCAACCTCTGGAACATCTATCTTAGAGAGCTGATCTATCCAATCGAAGATACGATTCATACCATCAAGGAAAGAATCTTTCTTGGCATCAGGTATTTTCAGCTTGGCAAGCATTGAGATCTTATCCAGATCGTTCTTCGTTAACATCGCAGTGAGACATTATGCAACTGTAATTACGACGTAATGATAGCATTAGTGACTGCTATGGCAAAGGGATTCAATCCTAACAATGTACAACCTTTTTGGATTTTACCAGCAGTTGATATCAACGCCTCTAGTAAATTTATGTTAGAATCCACATCGAGTAACAGCTGGGTGTATTGCGTCCTTGTGGTATGTTGAAAAAATTAATTAGCGTAGTGTTGTCAATGCATGTGCTTGTTACGACGGTGAGCGCTATCAAGATCGAGATTGCAGGTGGGAACGTGGAGCCAGAGCCAATAGCGATAGTTGGATTAGAGGAGGATGCAGAGACACAGGAAGCGGTCCTGATTATTAGTAATGACCTAGAGCGATCTGGGCTATTCAGAGTTGTTAACCAATCATGTGAAGCCTGCACAATTAAGCTGAATGGACCACAAATTCAGCACTGGAAGCAGAGCGGAGCGAGGTATTTGCTCTTGATGCATAAAGCACGTGAGTTTACGTTGCTAGATACAACGACAGGCACCGTACTACTGAAGTCATCCACAAGAAAGCGGGACAAGAGAAGAGCCGCACACGACGTGGCTGATCAGACCTTCAAGCGCATCACGAATGAGGATGGGTACTTCAACACACATGTAGTATATGTAGAAACAGTGCCTGGAACCAAGGCTACAAAGAGGCGGACTAGGCTGGTGTTAATTGATCAAGATGGATTCAACAGAACTGTGCTTACAGACAGCAAGAAGCTCTATCTAACACCAAGGGCGAGCGATAGAGGATCACGTATTGCGTGTGTAGTAATCGATGACAATGCTGAGAACCGCTGGCAGCGCGGTGCATCAGCTCAAATAGTGGATGTGATAACAAAGTTTACGACGGGGATACTTACCCAAAGTATGCTCAAGGCGCTGAGTGATAAATACCGTGGCCATCCAGTCCAAATGTCGTACGCGCCTAGGTTATCTCCAGATGGCAGTAAGGCCGTATTAGCTATTGCGATAGGCGGGAACTCAGCGATCTATGAAGTAGATTATGAGATGGGAAGGGTGAAGCAACTCACTGAACTACGCTGTACAGATACATCCCCGAGCTACTCACATGATGGAAAACACATAGTGTTCACATCAGATAGAGCTGGCAAAGAGGCCGTGTACAGAATGAAGGCTGATGGTTCTGACATAGAACGCCTCAGTCAAGGCGAAGGGAAGTACTCACAGCCAGTGTGTTCACCTAGGGGTGATCTCATTGCATTCACAAAGCAGCATAGAGGACGATTCTACATTGGCATAATGAAAGTCGATGGCACGGGTGAAAGGCTCATAGCAAGTGGCAGTATTGTGGTAGAAGCGCCGAGCTGGGCACCGAATGGACAATACGTCCTGTATGCGGTAACACATGGGACACAGTCTAAGATCGCCAAAGTGGATATTACTGGGCATCACACTGAGATTATTGTCACGAAATATGATGCCTCAAGCCCAACGTGGATGCAGGCTTTGTTTACTGATTGACGATGATGCCTATCACGGCAATCCTAATGCTGTATCTGGGATGCATCACCATTGCAGCTATTATGTCACTTATGGAGCGCAAGCTGATTGCGAGGATACAGCTCCGGGTTGGACCAAGCAGCTGCGGTCCATATGGACTTTTACAGCCCCTCGCTGATGCTCTAAAGTTAATACTCAAAAGAGAGCCACTGAAGAAATGTACATCAAGTGGGATATTTGGGGTCATCCTATTGTTTTCCACATCACTTGCTCAGTTTTCAATCGTACCTGTGAGCAACAGCGTCTCGTGCAGGTACGGACTGTTAATGATCCTACTGTGCCATGTCATTACAGTGTTTGCTGAAATGTTAATTGGGTTAGCTTCACAGTCGAAATATGGAGTAATCGGTGGGACTAGGGCATATATGCAGTTTCTCGGTTCAAACTTACCACTGATGTTAACTGTTGTCGCAATCATAATTGTTACGAAGAGTGCAAGCTTAACAGATATAGCATGCATGCACTACAGTTCGTCAGTAGCCCTCAAGCTACTACCGCTGGGAGCCATATCCTATGTGATAATGCTTATGAGCACCGCAAGATGTCCATTCGATTTTATTGAGGCAGAATCGGAAATCGTCGCAGGGGCGTATGTTGAGTACGGTGGCATAATGTTTGCCATGATCTACCTATCTGACTATCTGAATCTTCTGTTTGTATCATCCCTGATCTCTACTGTGTTCATGTGGGGAGGAAGCCCTGGCTCTGGATCACACATACCAATTCTCATATTCAAATCCCTGTTTGTAGCATGCTCCATAATCCTCATACGTGCCATCCTACCAAGGGTAAGGCAGGATCAGATGATCAAGGTATCTCTCATGTACATTACCCCAATCCTACTCCTCTACATCATGGCGAGTATGTGAGATATCATACCCATACGACTCATGCGTAAAGATTTAGTGACACGATGTATTGTCTAGGAGTAACATCAGCTCAGATCTGTACAGCAGGAGAGGAGTATCCTGTGGAACTAAGCGGAAGCAAGACGGAGCGGAACCTATTAGAGGCTTTCGCTGGAGAGTCGCAAGCAAGGAACAAATATTCATTCTTCGCATCTCAGGCGAGAAAAGAGGGATACATCCAGCTCGGCAAGATATTTGAGGAGATCGCTGGTAACGAAACTGCGCATGCGAAAATTTGGTATAAACTGTTGAATGGTGGCGCTGTATCTGGAACCACCGAAAATCTAAAATCTGCAGCTGACGGAGAAAATTATGAGTGGACTGATATGTATGCCAGATTCGCAATTGAGGCAGAGGAAGAAGGGTTTGCGGACATCGCCTACCTGTTCAGAGCAGTCGCTGAGATAGAGAAAAGTCACGAGAAGCGATATAGACGCTTGCTAGACGATATTCAAAACGGCGAGGTGTTTTCGAAAAAGAACCCGGGGACCTGGAAGTGTAGCAATTGCGGATACCGAATGGTCGGGGAGAAATCAGCACCTGCTATTTGTCCGGTTTGTAAGCACAGCTCAGCATATTTCGAGGTGGAGCAAGACAGTGATTGGATATATAATCCCTAAACGTGATAACGTGAGTTAGCCAGATGGATCCCCTCTCAGCTAACTTACTGCTCTATATGCCTTTACACATCCTCAGTATTAACATTACAGCAACATACCCTGTGGCACACATGTGTTGCCCGTAATATCTCTTCCTCAATAACTCAACATCTTGCATTAACCATCTCCCACTTAAACTATGTGAAAACACCGAGAAATCAATCGGCTCTATCCTTGGTAGATCCAATCAGCTATCTGGACAAAAACTCCTAATCCGCTCCACGCCTCCACTGTTTCCTGTAAATACTCCATGTCATGATTAAGCAGATGAAGGCGCTTAGCGACATATACAGCCCTGGGCCAGCAAGCCACTGGAGATGTCCAACCAAGAACTCATTGATCATCAATGTTGTACCACCGAAAATAGCCGTACTTACGGACCACGCCAAGCTGCTGCCGCTATATCTTGTGCCTACCTTGAATTGCCTCAGCAAAATGGTAAACGCCGTCGCAGACACGATAGCATCTAGAACGCAGTATATCAATTGGCCTACTATAGCGTAAATGAAACTTCCACTGACAGCTAGAGACATTATCAGAGGACTCAGAATCAGCGCTAAGAACAATCCAAAGAAACACAGCTTGTATCCATTCGATCTATCTGCCACGCATGCAAATACGGGAATCAGAATAGCATCTAACACAATTCCGATTGTAATTGCAGTTGTAGCCTGTTCAACTGACAGCCCGCCAACACTCACTGCCATTGTTCTGTAGTATATGTTTCCTGTATAAACAAAAACCGAAACGAATATGGAAAAGGCAGCAGTACAGACCAGGCCAGACTTATTGTATCGCCAGGCTTCAGATATCGGGACATCAAATAGTTCGTTATTTTCCTTGGCCTTACAGAAATCATCTGTCTCTTTCATATCGCGGCGTAAGTATATTGCTGCCAAGGCAATGAGGGAGCTCAGAAGAAACGGGATTCTCCATATAAAGTTACTGTTGAAAAAAGATATGACAGTAGCAGCGAGGCTACCCAAAGCCATACCAGCTGAAGCTGCAAATGAAGTCCATGAACCGGCTAGAAATGGACGATGTTTGTCGTATTCAGTGAGCAGAACGGTAGCTCCATTAAATTCTCCACCAACGGCAACTCCTTGGATCATTCTAAAAATAATCAGAAGAAATGACGAGAAGCAACCAATTGAGCTATACGTCGGTAACACGCCTATGCCACAAGTTGCCACTGCCATTAAGAGAAGCGAAGAAATCATTGGTGTTTTGCGTCCGTACTTATCACCGATGTGTCCAAAAATGATAGCTCCGATCGGGCGCATGATATAACTGGCCGCGAATACCCCGTAAATCTTCAGCCTGGCAAAAGTTGCGTTGTCAGCTGGAAAAAACAGGTGCGATAGGAAATCTGCCATATAGGCGAAGAACGTAAACTCCATCCACTCCAACAAAGTCCCAAAGCTTACTATTGCTATGCTTTTTTTCAAATTCATAGTTGCGCCTTTCGTTTTGCGATTGATAACCATAAGAGCTCTATAAACATTTATTTAATGTATCGTAAGTCCTCGACAAATCATAATTACTTACGCAATAGGGGGGAAACAAATAAATCGTCTTGCCCAATGGACGCAAAAAGATTCCATTGTCCCACGCCTTACTAACCACAAGGTTGGCTTTATCTTCGGATTCAACGTCAAATGCAGTTACTGTGCCAATGCTCCTTCTTTTGATAGCATTGGGAATGCTATGGTTTCTGTGAAACTCAGAAATCTCTCCGATTTTTGAGACAGTCTCTTGTCTTCGAAGGATTTCCAAGGATTTGCAAGCTGCAGCACAGGCTATCGGATTAGCTGTATAGGAGTGTCCATGCAGGAATGCCTTCGCTTTATCATCAGATAAAAACGCGTCATAAATCTTATCGCAGGTAATCGTCAGCGCCAGAGGCAAAAACCCTCCTGTCAGTCCTTTCGACAGACAGATAAAGTCTGGAAGCACATTGGTATAGTTCATGGCGAACATTTTTCCTGTACGATAGAACCCTGTCATAACCTCATCGAAAATCACTAAGATTCCATATTCTCTCACCCTGTCCACCAGCCTTTCCAGGAACTCTGGTCTATAGAGCCTCATGCCAAAGGATCCCTGCAGTAGTGGTTCCAGTATAAGTGCACAGACTCTATCCCCAATTTCCTGTAACGTTCTTTCCAGAGTGCTGATTATCTCGTCTTCTTGCATTTCTAGTGATCCTGCATCGTCGTAGTATTCTGGCACTTTAATCATAACCGTTTCGAAAAATAATTCAGAAAAGGTCGCATGATACTTCGAATTTATTCCTGCAGCACTCATAGCTCCGAACGTATCTCCGTAATACCCACCATCCAGAGAAAGGAAAAAGCGCCTATCCTTCACTCCGACGTTCTTGAAATACTGGTAGGCCATTTTTATCGCAACCTCCACTGCGGTTGAACCATTATCTGAGAAAAAGTACCGACTCAATTTCCCAGGAACGACTGCCTTGAGGGCTTCAACCAACCTCTCTGATGGATCGTGCGAAAATCTCGTGAAAATAACATGCTCCAACGTTTTTGCCTGGTGGCTTATAGCTTCCGCAATCTCCGGGTTAGCATGACCATGTATAGTAACGAACCAACTGGATATCATGTCCAGGTATTTTTCTCCACTCTCAGCAATCAGATGGGTGCCTTCTCCCTTGATTATTTTTAGAGCTGGCGGGGCTGTTTTTTCCTGAGTGAAAGGCCTCCAAATCATCTTAGTATCTCCAAAATTTTAGATGGAACCGCAGTGCTTTTTATAGTGCTTTCTATATCGCTGCCATGTAGCATAACAGACAGCACTTCCAGCTTAGTAAACTCTTCGATGGTGTGTCTCAGATCATTTACGATCTCGCCGTTTACAACAATACCAATGATATCAATTCCTCGGGATCTCAACACCTCCGCTGTCATAAGTATGTGGTTGATCATACCAATCTTCGACCTCGCAACTATCAAAGTCTTTGCGTTGCAGCTTCTTATGAGGTCAGCCATGAGAAAATTTGAGGCAATAGGAACAAGTGCTCCGCCAGCTCCTTCTATGACGGTATTTTGAATGTCCCTCGCAAACAAATTTTTATCAATCTCAATTCTCTCTAGTTTCGAAGCATCGTAAGGAGACAGAGGGGCTATTAATCTATACACCTCTGGTACTATCTTTGTGTGAGGCGAAATTTTCTCTACTACACTTCTGTCGGAATCACCACCGGTTTGAATCGGCTTCCAATAGTTTTTCCCTGTGTGATAACAAAGCCACGCTGAAACGACTGTCTTTCCCACATCTGTGTCTGTCCCAGTAACAAAAATGTTCATGGCGTCTTTCTCACAAACATACCAGATAACATCGTCTTATACCATATATTTCACTTTGTGAATCCCACACTAAGGTTACTATCTTGAAAAAACACCGAACTGAAGGGTGTTAGTCAAAAACGCAGGAAACCCAAGGCTTTCCAGGTACGGGTTTGAAAAAGGCGTAGCCAGCATATACGGAGCTATGGAGTAATTTTGATCCTGAAAATTGCTGTTTTGGGTGATTTCAGCAAGCCACACCACCCACAGGATAACAGTGAAAACCTTTGAGAATCATAGAGTCTGAGGTATCAGTATGACCAAGATGTACTCTCACCTTACTCAAGATCATTAGACAGATAGGTACTTATGCATCTACATTCAGCTTATCTCCTCTACCTCCTCCATAGACAACCCTGTGCCTTTTGCTACTTGTTCTACGGTAAGGCCCATTGCTAGAAGGTTCTTAGCAGTCTCTCTTTTGCCTACTTCTATTCCTTCCTCCATACCCTCTGCTCTACCCTCCTCCATACCTTCTGCTCTACCCTCTCTCCTTGCATCACTGATAGCTGTTGCTATCACATCCTCCTTCATAGCATATCTCTCATACTCCAGCAGCTCTGCCTCTGTGTACGTTGCATCACTCATCGTACTGTATGCTTTCTCTATCCCTGGATAGTCTTCCTTAATCTTCCTCAACTCATCTGGCTCTGTATGTGCTGCGTGTCTGAAGAAGTACAGCCACCTATCTATCTCACTGTGTAACTCATCTATCTCCTTCCTGAACTTCCTCAGCTCTATGAATGAGAATGAGAAGTCCTTGATATCACACTCATGTGTATAGATGTCTGTGATCTTGTGATGTGATATGTATGCCTCCTTCTGTGGGAACAGATCGAAGTCTACTATCGCCAGGAATATCACTGGGCTCAGTGATCCGTATCCTCCCTCCCCCTCCTTCGTCCTCTGGTTGAGATACACCCTGCTTGCATATGCCGCTGCCCTCTTAATGAATGATGACTCCCTTGCACACTGCATCTCAATGATGAACTGTCTCCCATCCTCCCCTCTACACAGTGCATCTACTATACTCTGTCGTAGGTTAGCTATCTCTGGGGTACTGCTGAGTGGGAGTAGCTCTACCTCCTCTACCCTGCTGTGTACCCCATCTAGTACTGCATTGAGGAACTGTATCAGGAGGTCCTTGTTCTGCTCCGTACCAAATAGCCTCTTGAAGGCAAAGTCATTCTTGGGGTCTAGGTAACGCCTCATCTGATGTATCCTTCTTAGGTAGTACGGTATGTGCACATACTACTATATTGCTAGATGTTATGTACAGTTATGATGACTCCAGATGGAGAGATAAAGGTATATGGGAGAAGTTACTGGAGAGGAGTGAGACTGGCTACAAAATCACCAGTCTAACTGGATCATCAAAACATCACCTAAGTCCAGGATTTTTAAGTGGTG
>JAITIT010000007.1 GCA_031279295.1 Holosporales bacterium
GTAGCAAAAGGCACAGGGTTGTCTATGGAGGAGGTAGAGGAGATAAGCTGAATGTAGATGCATAGGTACCTATCTGTCTAATGATCTTGAGTAAGGTGAGAGTACATCTGTTAAATAACCTAGGAGATGCTGCACGATGTACCATGCGTTGAAGATTTGATCTGTGTTTTTAATATTCACTTTTTGTCCTAATCATTGCGGTCAAAAGACGTATCCCTTTGTTTCGGTTGGGTACATATGTATGTGTTTCTATCATTGTATTGACCCACTTCTCCGTCCACTAAGAACCGTACGCGATAGCTTCCCATCATACGACTCAAGTCTTTTAAAGGTCTCGTTGTAAAATGCGCGCAGGATCTCGTTGTGTCAAGCGTACCAGCTAAGCGTCAAAGGATTTTCATTCCATATACATGTTCACCAACTTTAAAACAAACTGCATACCCCTAGAACGGTGCCAATCCTCGCAGTCTAAGAGATAGCTGAGTGTATCAAATTTCAAGCATCGTTGGAATATCGATTACGCTGTTCGAGGAAGTTGATTGTAGATACTGTATGCGATACACTCTGTGATACATTGCACATAGCTGGTCACATAGCTCAGCGGTAGAGCACTACGTTGACATCGTAGTGGCCACAGGTTCGATCCCTGTTGTGACCACCATACAAGCGCCCCCATACAATATGACTACGACTCACAATTCTCCCCTGAGAAAGGATCTATGCTCCATACACTACTCGAATTCAGTGGTTTTTTTAACTTGAAGTTACTGGTGGCCGAACTCCATCAAATGACAATGGCCTATCATACTGCAATGCTAAACCTCTCCATCTATCTTTTGCAGCATCTTCGTCACATCGCCCTTCGCCAACACCGCCTCTTCCTGCATCAGGCTGAGATTCGTCCGCCCATAAACAAGGCGGATTGCCCTATGCTGCCTCAAGGCTAGTAATTTATACAGGGTGTACAAGTTTCTTGACTTGCCCATGTTCGTCGTGTGACAATGAGGCGAGTAGCCATAGTAGTTATTACGGGTTTTGAAGTGGCTGTTCCAAAGAAGAAGACATCCAAATCCAAGGTGGGGATGAGGAGGTCGCATGACCATATCAAGCCAGTTGGCGTTTTGTTTTGTAAGATGTGTGGTGAGGCTTGTCTGCCGCATCATATCTGCAAAGCCTGTAGCGCATACAATGGACGCAGGGTTCTTGCAGCTCCAGCGAGTAATGAAACCCAGGATTAGTGTTTTACCGAACGGTATGATGAGCTCTTGGTAGTCCTTATATGAAGAGAATCGCCTTGGATGTTATGGGCGGTGATTTGGGGATATCCGTTTCTGTTCCTGGCTTGGATCGATACATCAGAAACTGCGAGAGTTGCGATTTTGCATTTGATCTGTTTGGTGATGAGTGTAGAATTATAGAACGGCTGCAGTCGTTCCCCGCGATCGAGAGACGGTTGTACTCTATTCATGACACCAGTGATAACATAATACAGGCTTCTGAGAAACCGACCATTACCGTTAAGAAAGGCCGCGGAACCAGTATGTTCGAAGCAATTGCACATGTAGCGAATGGCAAGGCTGACGCAGTTGTATCGTCTGGTAACACCGGTGCGTTCATGGTGCTTTCTAAATTTTTGATTGGAACAATCGACAACATTGACAGACCTGCTTTAGTGAGTGTATTGCCAAACGCAGATGGCAAGACAGTCATGCTTGATCTCGGAGCCAACACTGTTTGCACATCAACAAAGCTCGTCCAGTTCGCGTTGATGGGGCAGGCAGTAGCTAGAGTATTACTGCAGTTGCCATCTCCAAGAGTCGGCCTGCTGAACATTGGAACTGAAAGATCGAAGGGTACTGAGGAACTTGAGGAAGCATACACACATCTAGAGAGAACTGCAGATATGAAGTTTGTCGGATTCGTGGAGGGTACCGACATTACAAATGGAAAAGTCGATGTTGTGGTTACCGATGGATTCTCAGGTAATGTTTCTCTAAAGACAATGGAGGGTACAGTGAAGTACATAACTGACTTTATGAGGAAAGAGTTCGCTACTGGAGTGATGACGAAGATCGGGTACATGCTGAGCAGGAAGGTCTTCGATGCATTGAAGAATGCGATAGATCCTAGAGTACACAATGGAGCCCCGCTCGTCGGGCTCAACAAGGTTGCTGTCAAGAGTCATGGTAACTCCGACTTCATCGGGGTAGCAAATGCTATTGCAGTAGCGACTAATCTTGTGAGCTCCGACTTCATCAAGAAGATAGAGCATGCACTTGCCGGAATGTACAATGATGAGAAATAACACCATGAGAACCGTAATAGCTGGCATATCATCACACCTGCCGCAGAGGGTCGTTACTAACGATGACCTAGCGCAGATGCTCGATACATCCCATGAATGGATATTCTCGAGGACTGGGATAGAGCAACGTAGGATTTCGGCGAATAACGAATTTGCGTCTGATCTGGGTGTGATCGTTGCAAAGAAGATCATCTCTCAGGCTGGCATGGATCCTGAAGAGATAGATGCAATCATCGTGTCGACAACGACGGCGGATAGGCGGTTTCCATCTTGTGCCTGCAGGATACAAGGCGAGATCGGAGCATCCCGCGCATTTGCGTTTGACATTAATGCAGCTTGCGCTGGGTTCATATACGGACTATCAGTATCAGATAGCATGATGCGGATGCTGGGACTCAAGAATGTTCTATTGGTAACGGCGGAGACATTGACGAAGTTCGTAGACTGGACAGATAGATCAACATGCGTCTTGTTTGGAGATGGAGCAGGCGCGATACTTTTGCAACTATCAGATGACACATCCAGAGGCATCATATCTACCAAGCTGTACTCGAATGGAGAGCCTGAGAAATACAACAGCATCCTATCGCATAGCGGACCGCAGAACGGACACAGAGGATATACCACGATGGCCGGGAGAGCGGTGTTCAAGTACGCAATAGAGTACATGTCATCATCGATGACATCAATCCTATCTGAGAATGACATGACGCTTGATGATATCGACTGGATCATCCCACATCAGGCTAACAAACGGATCCTCGAGTCCATGTGCAAGATGAAGGATTTCCCGCTAGAGAAGGTTGTAATAACAACACAGCTGCATGCTAACACGTCGTCCGCCTCGATTCCGTTGGCGTTGAAGGATATGATAGATTGCGGAAGGATAAAACAGGGAGACACCCTACTCTTCACTGCACTTGGGGCAGGACTAGTATGGGGTTCTTCCATAGTGAGGTTGTAAGTTTTAAAGAAAGGATTGAAGGCTTATGCAATACGATTGCGACAACGCGTTCTACAAAATCATACACGGCACGATAAAAGCCAACATCATTCTGGAGGGTGAGCATTTCATCGCTTTCCATGATATCGCCCCGAGGGCCCCGGTCCATGTTCTAGTAATTCCAAAGGGAAATTATGTGGACTATCATGACTTCATGGAGAATGCTAGTGATGAGGAAATCATTAATTTCTTCAGAGGAGTAAACGAGATCGTGAAGCTGATGAAACTGGAGAAGCATGGCTTCAAGCTCAGGACGAACGCTGGCAAGTTCAGCCTAAGCGACGAGGGATGCCAGGAAGTGATGCACATGCATTTCCATGTCTTAGGGAAGTCCTCCGAGGAGTAGTACAGCAATGAGTGAACAGCAGGGTAGTACGGTGCAACTAAAGGACACTGTCTTTTTGCCGAAGACAGATTTTCCGATGCGTGGGGATTTACCTAAGAAGGATCCAGCCATGATTAACATGTGGAAGGATTCCAACATCTTCGAGAAGCTCAGAGAGACATCGAAGGGACGTAAGAAGTTCATACTTCACTTTGGTCCTCCATACGCGAATGGCCCTATCCACTCCGGCCATGCACTCATCGGAATCTTGAAGGACGCTATCAACAAGTCCTATCAAATGCTTGGGTACGATGCTCCTCTAGTCATAGGATGGGATTGTCATGGGCTACCGATCGAGTGGAAGATCGAAGAGCGCTTTCTGAAGCAGGGAAGAAAGCGAAGCGAGGTTCCAGCAGCAGAGTTCATGGCGGAGTGTCGCGCGTTTGCCGCTCACTGGATGGAAGTACAAAAGGAGGATTTTAGGAAACTCGGCATAATCGCGGACTTCGATAATCCGTACTGTACGATGCACAAGGAGACAGAGGCCCAGATCTGTGAGCAGTTCTTCGAGATCGTAAAGAAGGGTCTCGTGTACAGAGGGCAGAAGCCTGTCATGTGGTCCGTCGTAGAGAAGACCGTACTTGCTGAAGCAGAGGTTGAATACCATGATAAGGTGAGTGATGCAATCTATGTCAAGTACCCGATCACACACAGTGCTGACAACAGGAAGTTGGAGGGAGCCTATGTCGTAATATGGACAACTACCCCATGGACAATTCCCGGAAGTATGGCAATCGCGTACTCACCAGGCATCGTGTATTCACTCATCGATGTGAATGGCACGCGTCTCGTCATTGCAGAGGCGTTAGTATCAAAGCTTGTAAACGACGCATGCCTCGACGAGCCGAAAGTCATTAGTAACTTTACTGGTGAGGCGCTATCCGGAGTGATATGCTCGCATCCGCTGAAGCAACTCGGCTTCGAGCACGACATCCCAATGTTACCTGGTCACCATGTCACAACCGATGTAGGTACTGGGTTTGTCCATACCGCTCCTGCGCATGGTGTCGATGACTTCGAGATAGGCACGAAATTTGGATTACAAATTAGGGATATAGTGAATGACGATGGTACCCTTGCATCGTTCATTCCACACTTTGCTGGAGAGCATGCCTTTAAGGTCGGCCCCCACGTTATAGAGGAGCTGAAGAAGTCAGGAAACCTGCTGCATACAGAACAGATTACACATAGCTACCCTCATTCATGGAGATCGAAAGCTCCCCTCATCTTCAGAACAACAACGCAGTGGTTCATTGCAATCGATAAAGTTAGGGATGATCTTCTGGAAGCAATAGATACAACGGTGTGGTTTCCTGAACAATACGTTAACCGTATACGCAGCATGGTATCGCAACGCCCAGACTGGTGCATCTCGAGGCAGCGCCTGTGGGGAGTCCCAATCGCATTATTCATACACAAAGAAACCGGAGAGATCCTGGTAGATGACGAGGTGTTCAGCCGGATAGCAGCGACGTTTAGAACGGATGGGATAGAGTCTTGGAGGGCACTGCCAGCCTCCCACTTCCTGGGAGAAAAGTATAATGTCGATGACTACGTGATGATCCAGGACACGCTCGAGGTCTGGTTCGATAGCGCGTGCTCTCACCACTACGTCCTAAAAGATCGAGACTACCTCGACTGGCCAGCTAGCCTGTACTTTGAAGGCTCTGACCAGCATAGGGGATGGTTCCAATCATCGCTCGTAGAGTCTGTTTGTGTAACGGGCAAAGCACCGTACAAGCACGTCGCAACCAATGGATTCGTCCTCGATAAGGATGGTCGGAAGATGTCAAAGTCCATCGGCAATGTCATAGCGCCAGATGATGTAGCATCGAAATTCGGCGTCGATATCTTGAGGCTCTGGTGTTTGAACTCAGACTACTCTCAGGATATGAGGCTGGGAGACGAGATACTGAACAGGCAGAAGGATGTCTACAGAAGATTTAGAAATTCACTGAGGTACTTCCTCGGTGTCATATCAGACTTTAATCCATCGGATGCAGTAAGCTACGACAATATGCCAGAGCTCGAGAAGTTTGTTCTTGCGAGACTGTACGACCTAGATGTTCTCTTGAGGCAATCAATACGGTCATATGACCTACAGACATTCTGCTCTGAACTTCATGCATTTTGCTCCAGCGAGCTTTCGGCGTTTTACTTCGACATCCGCAAAGATTCTGTATACTGCGACGACAGGAACGACGTAACACACAGGGCCTGTCTGACTGTTATGAACGAAGTGTTCAAATGCATCGTTCACTGGCTCGCTCCAATCATCTCATTCACTGCTGAGGAAGCGTGGCAGTCGTACCCATTAAACAAACAGAAAACCAGCATCCATCTACAGACATTCCCGGAGATTCCTGGTGAATGGGCAAACGGGACTATTAAGGAGAAATGGCATTCGATTCAGAGCATTAGGAAAATAATCACTGAGGCGATAGAGATCGAGCGTAGTGCCGGTGTGATCGGTTCTAGCTTGGAGGCAACTGTATGCCTGTATTCTAATGGCGGCGATATCGCGATGCTCAGATCCGTGAAATGGGATGAGATCGCGATAGTGTCGAAGGCAGTTGTCGTACACGCACAACCACCATCAGGTGCTTACGTTAATGCCGGCGGTAATATCGGAGTAACTGTCAAACAGGCAAGTGGTGCCAAGTGTGGGAGGTGCTGGAAGATCATGGATGAGGTAACGAAAGTTGATACAAAATTTGGAGCTGTAAATCTTTGTAGGAGGTGTGCTGGTGTAGTGTGCGGAAACTCATGAATGTTCTTACATAGATCCTGTTGCACTAGAACACGCTGTGGTGGGATAATCCATCCGTTAGTACAGCCCGCCGGCCTTGTTTTATGTCAGTGAAGCAGAACGAGAATTTTAAGATCATTGCAAAAAATCGTCGGTCGAGATTTGATTATGAAATCATCGAGTCATTGGAAGCCGGAATAATACTTACTGGCGCCGAGGTGAAATCCGTGCGAAGCGGGAAAGTAAGTATTAATGAAGCGTTTGTTGGTAGCATGAAGGAATCCAATGACCTCTTTCTGTTCAACGCCGATATTCCACCATACAAAGAGGCGAGCTACAATAATCACGAGCCTAGGAGACCTAGGGTGTTACTGCTTCACAAATCCCAGAAGATCAAATTTTTAAACGCGATCCAACTGAAAGGGTTCACGATAGTGCCACTCACGGTGTACTTCAACCACAAGGGAATCCTCAAGATTAGTATCGCTCTCGCAAAGGGTAAGAACGTAGTCGACAAGCGTGAGACGATTAAGAGACGTGATTGGACAGTCGAGAAAGCGAGAATCCTCAAGAATTTCAACAAGTAGCTAAGATGAGAATCAAGCTTACAATCGAGTATGACGGTACGCAGTTCCATGGTTGGCAAAAGCTGAACAATCTAATCTCCGTCCAAGAAACAGTAGAGCACGCTATATCAAAACTTTTTAACGGCATCGAAACAGTTAAACCGTATGGAGCTGGTCGCACTGACGCAGGAGTTCATGCCACAGGGCAGGTTGCACACTTCGATATAACGAACGACAAACTCATCAAGCAGTGGACTCCTTCCATCAAGAAGATGCCCCTTGGAATCAACAGCTACCTTATTGACTCAGGAATAGTTGTTGTATCTGCCGAGATAGTACAGTCTGATTTCCATGCTAGGCTTTCAGCTGTCATGCGACACTACAGGTATCTCATTTTTAACCGCAACATTAAATCAGTTATATACATGAACAGGGCGTGGCACGTTGCATATAGATTAGACGATATCTCAATGAACGAGGCAGCACAGTTGTTCATAGGAACCAACAATCTCAACTCATTCCGATCTGCACACTGCTCAGCGGCAAATCCAGTCAGGACCATATCATCAGTAACAGTGCGAAGAAACGGTGATCTTATCCATGTGGATGTTGCCGCAAAATCGTTCCTTCACAACCAGGTGAGGATCATGGTTGGAACACTGGCGCAGATCGGAATTGGAAAGCATGGTGCTGAACACATCAAGCAACTGCTCGATGCTAAGGATAGAACTATTGCCGGTCCAACGGCTCCATCACATGGCCTATATCTTGTTGGTGTGGAATATTGAGCACGACAGTCGTTATACACGAAAGCACCAACACGTCACTCGCAAAGAGAATTGCTAAGAATCTTGGGGTAGAATCCATCGAGGTTAAGCCGACGGTATTTCCCAATGGAGAGGTTAAGATCCACGGAAATCACATCGAGGTGAAGCAGGCAATAGTGATATTCCCGAAGATCCACGATATCAACAGGCAGTTGATTGAGTTTATGCTAATGTGTGGGTTATGCAAGGGCTGCACTACAATCGACGCTGTCATTCCATATATCCCACACGCTCGCCAAAATGATACTGTGGCGCATGCAATGATCTTAAAAATTTTTGGCGTATGTCGACTCAGATTGGTTGTTACAGTAGACATCCATAATCCTAGGATTCTCGATAGCTATAACATCATCAACATCCTGCCCCATGAGATCTTTGCTAATGTGATAGAAAAGCAACCCAACCTCCTCGTAGTCGCCCCAGACCGTGGTGCGATTCATAGAGCTCAGAAGTTCGCTGATGCAATTGGTGCAGATGTGGTGTTCATCAACAAAAACTCCGAATCAATCAGCAATGCCAACGCTGTAGCTGGTATGGAATGTATAATCATCGACGACATAATTGATAGTGGCCGCACGATCAGTCTCGCAACCAACTTACTCCGTAGCAACGGGTGCGCATCAGTATCGGCATGCATATCTCATGGTTTCTTCGCAACTGGAACATGGCATCAACCCTCACTAGACGATCTATACATTTCAGAAAGCTTTGATCTTCACAAGCAGGTTACATTCAAAAACCTGAGGATCACTAAACTAGATAATCTAATATCTGCTGCACTATCAGACCGGCCGACACACACAGAGAGAAACTAAGGGACTTCCCTTAGTTTCTCCTATCTTTAACGCTACATCCTTATAGTGTCATACGGACATCAATCCTAGCACTAAGCGGTTGGGCTGTTACATTGGCAAACACTTTGTTCTCATCACCCATGGTCTTCGCAACTTTCGGTCTGTTTAAGGTGGTCTCACATACCGCCGCTACCTGTAGCGTATTATTCACGAACCACGTTAACTTCACCCCGCAGACGCAGGCAAGCCCAGTCCGCTTCTTGTAGCGATCATTGAGTGTAATTAGTGTTCCATCGTTTTCGGCTGCATGCGCTCCAACTTTCGCCGACGTTCTTTGAACGTCAAACCCGCATGTACACCCTGCGGCGAACCTTGGTGTGAGCATGCAGCTAATCTCGGCTCTCGCCCCAATTGTAGGATTCTGTTTCAGACTAATGCAGCATGGACTTACATTAGCATTATCAACTTTCACCCGTTTTCTCGTACTCTTCAGTGAGAACCCCCACTGAGCTATAACAGCCCAGTATATGTCTCCCAACCTACTGCTGTAACCGAAGGTGAACGTCATTCCTGGTATAACCCCTCTTACTCGCGTCTTATCACCGAGCATTGATGTAGTAGTGCTATCATCTCCAAGGGCTACCTCTGGCCTCTTTTTGATTACGTAGCCTGGCCATATTGCGTTTAGTCCCAGCCCAAAGGTAAATCCGCCATTCGGACATGCTGTCGTGGCTGCCGCCTGAT
>JAITIT010000040.1 GCA_031279295.1 Holosporales bacterium
TCATATCCACGACAGATCTTAGCGAGCGCCCAATTAGCCGTTGTATCTCCTGCGTACGCCCAGATTGCCTACCCCTCGCTGCTTCCCTATCTATACGTTCATTGCATGAACACGGCAGCATTCCGTACTCTGCGGTTACCCATCCGGTACCTAGGTTCCTAAGAAACGGTGGTACCCTCTCCTCAATCGTCGCAGCGCAAATGACGTGCGTTCTACCAAATCTCACGGAACACGACCCATCACAATGTGGATAATAGTGTGGTACTATCTCCACCTGTCTCAACTCATCATACTCTCTTGATAGAAAACGCTTCACCATTTTTGCTCTTCTGAATCCGCAATGTATGCTTGGTAGTTGTGCATACTCTAGCACGCCACGTTACAATCTCTGACACAATTTTTAAGAGACATCGCACACATTGCTTCCTGCGAGTGACTAGTGCTTGTACGATAACTCATCTTAGGTATAATTTCACTGTTCAGATATTTTTTTTGCTTCTCCTCCAGGTACTATGGTAAGAAAGGTAGTTTGTAAAAACAAACACGATAGAGTTAAACGTTGGGCTGTGGCCACGTTGTGCTCGTGTTGCATTGCGTACTTCGTACTACCAGCAATCTTACCAATGTGTAAGGGGCTGTTAAACATTGTAGCAAGACGAACAGGATTTACAATAGGTAGCATCCTCATTACTGGCGCTACGCGAAGAACGGCCACACTGGTAACAAGCGGCCTATGTATCACTCAAGGAGATAACATATTCAAGTTATCAACATCCAGAATATACGACAACGTCAGTGCTGTCAAGTGGGTAAAATCTACGGTTGTGCGAAAGAAGCTTCCCAATGCCATAATCATCAAGATTATTGAAAGGGTACCGATAGCGGTATTGCAGCACGATCATATCTCGAGTCTAATCGATGAGAATGGAGAACTCATCGAGGCAACAGGAGGGAATCAAATCAATCTACCGGTTGTTCTTGGCGAGGAGGCCAATATCAAGGCCCCGGCTATTATCATGATGATATCGAAATTTGAGGCTCTAAGGGGTAAAGTGGAGGTCATCAAGTTTGTCAGAAAACGCAGATGGGACATCGTTGTGTCCGGCCTTACAGTAAAGCTACCAGAGCAAGACATCGAACATGCAATCGAGATATTGGCTAAGATAGTGCTGCAAAACAATATTAACAAGGACACTGCGAGCTATATTGATCTTAGGGTACATGGCAGCGTGATTGTAAGAGATCCAAAACTACATCGGAAAAACGGGGTTAGTGTGTGACTATACTCAGGCGTACGTATGATGGTTCGGAGATAGATTATTCTACGTTCTTGATGGCTTAGCTGCCGTTCTTACCACCAGCTACGAATCTATCGATCAGGCTCTCTAAGTTAACCGCTGATCTCGTGATCGTGATCTCCGCTCCTGAATGAAAGCTCTCGTGAGCGAATCCAGTTATTATGGAAATAAACTTATTTCCCAATATCCCATCTGACGTTATCACGGCTGAGCTATCATTAGGTATTGCCACCCCGTCCTTGATCAACAGTTCTGCTCGTGCCTGGTATTGCTCATCTATCTCTAACTTCTTGACCACTCCGATTTTAATGCCACTCATCTTGACGTCAGATCCTTCCGATACACCTCCCGCATTACCGAATTTTGCTACCAACACGTATCCCCCGGACGTATCTCTTCCGCTTGACGTGTATGCGATGTACACAGATGCAGCAGCTACAATTAATACCACAGCTCCTATCACTGCTTCTAGCATGTTCCCATTCATAAGCACATAGCACAAAAATGCGCAAGATATATCACCATCTCTAGTATACCACAACTTACAGCAACGGCTCAATATTAGAGCTCGTCCTGTACAACCTCACATGATCTGAAAACAAGACTCAGATCTCCAGACCCCTAGTAATGTACTCCATCAAAGTGAAGCCTTGCAACCCATAATAGGAGGGCAGCTCGTAACACGGATTCATAAGGAGTATCTAAGGTCTGAGTAGCAGAAAATGCGCCCCAGAGCTGTACTGAGCAGGTAGATTTAGTAGTTGACAGAACGTACATGCTTATGTATCCTAAGGGTAGGGGAGTTGCCGCATGTCGCGATGATTGTCATAAGCATTATGCGCTCTAGGAAAGGCGCCTTCAAGATTTTATTTGGCATTGTTGAACAAAACGTAGATCCTGCAATCATACCTTCTAAATGAAGAAGCGGAGCTTTTATGTCACTTGATGAGCGGAACGGGATTATGGAAACACTAAAAATTATGTCTAACAAAATTCCTCTTGCTGCTCTATATGCCTTTGCACATCCTCAGTATTAACATTACCAACAGTACCAGCAACTCACACTGTGACACACATGTGTTGCCCGTACGAGTATAGCGATTGGTGGGCCATCGAAATTTGTTGGATATTACGTAGCCGAAAAGCCTGGCATTACAGCTAGAGTTGCTCGAGCCGAAGAGGAGGTAAAAATGGTCTGTCGATCAGTTCGTTAAGAGATTCCAGATAAGTGAGAAACAAGCAGAGATATTGGCATCAGGCATTATTTTCGAAGTACAGATTACAGCTACAGTAAGTAGGAGCAAGATCAGCTGGTAAGCTTTTGAAAGATGCGAAAAAGGTTCATAAAAATTGTAGCAGCTTCAAAAGGTTCAATTCTTAAAATATACGAATCAAGCTTTATATATTGCATCATCATTACTTGACCCTCGCCTTAATTCGTGTCACTCTAAACTATAGAGATGATTGTTTTTTATTTGAGGAACAATGAACATATCAAGAAGCGCAATGTATGTGCTGTGCGGAATACTGTTACACAGAGAGATGGCGAATGCAAGTGACACACTAGCACCAACGGCGGAGCAGAAAAAACAAGAGTGCGTAAGGTCACTAACGACAGAGTACGGAAAGAACGGCCTAGCGTATCGCAGCTCATACGAACGTACAGATCCTGAAATGATCAACATGCTCCTGAGAACGCTCATGAGGATGCTTGGGACACCAGGTGACGTGGCCGAAAGGCTGGTAGCTAATCACCAGCAAGAGCGGGACGGAACAAACGGAGCAACACTACAGGACCTCGAAGACGTGTGCACAAAGCTGGTACGAAGCATACTGAGCGTTCCCTGCGACGAAGAGACAGTACGCAAACAATACAGAATCCTGCAGGCGTCAATAATAGCGCACGGGGGAAACATTCCGCCACTGCATACACAAACAGAGACAGCAGTTTGGATGGCGGAGAACGGTTTGCTAGCGCAGCGGGATATAGTGCTTGCATACACCTATGCTGCTGCGACTGGCCAATTCGCGAACTCAGAAAGACTGTTCCAGATGATATGGCCCAACACTGATATACACCAGTACTACCTGGAGGCTCTTACATGGTTAGTGGCGTTCGGCGAAATACCCCAACAGGAGGAAGGACAAGGCTGAAGCGGAACCAAATACGAGACAGGAACAACCAACCTACGCCCCCTAACGCCCATACTACGCAGGGACGGCTGAGTGGTTGTAAACTGAAGACTCGTAGACTACCATACGAGATATAGCTCGAGTTAGAACCATGTCGAGCGTGAGCACAGTTTACATCCACTGGCCGTATTGCATCTCAAAGTGCAGATACTGCGACTTCTACAGCATCCCGTGCGCACGGGACATAGACCACACGAGATGGCTTACTCAATACAAAGCAGTGCTGTCTAGAATGTACACACTGTATCACAACGACAAGATTACGAGTATTTACTTCGGCGGCGGAACTCCGTCGCTGTTACCAACATGGTTCGTCGGCGAGATTGTAGACCATGTGCACCAGCTGTTCGAACACACAGCGAACGCCGAAATAACGCTGGAAGCCAATCCACTCACGATCTCGGCACACGAAGCGAGGGTGCTGAAAAGCTACGGAGTTAATAGGATATCGATAGGAGTGCAGTCACTCATCGACATGGACCTGACAATGCTTGGGCGGACGCACAACTCCGCTCAGGCCATTAGATGCGTCCGCGAGATGAGCGAAATCTTTGAGAACATATCTATCGACATGATATATAACAGACCGCACCAGACCACAACAGAATGGGCAGCAGAGCTTGACGAAGCACTCAACTTACCTATAATGCACACCTCACTCTATGAGCTGATCGTGGAGGAGAAGACAGAGCTTGGGGAACTGATCAGAACAGGAGAGTTATCACCACCGAGCGACAGCCCAGAATTCTTCGAGCGAACCATCGAGGTGGCAGCGAAAAATGGATTCGAGATGTACGAGGTATCAAGCTTTGCAAAGCACGAACAGTACCACTGCCACCATAACCAGTCATATTGGAAATACGAAGACTACTATGGCGTCGGCCCTGGTGCACACTCGAGGCTAACGAAGGGTGGGAACAAAGTTGCTATAGCCCAAGTTGCCAACATAGATGAGTGGCTACTGTGGAGTGAAGATCCCCACTTCAATGAAGAGATGCTATCTAACGAAGACGAGTATAAGGAGAGGCTAATAATGGGATTGCGAGCAAGGACCGGTATCGACCTACACGCTATAGACGAACGTATAAGCACTAGGTATGGGCTAAAAAATAAATTGGAAAAACTGCTGAAAAACGACTATGCTGTTTCAGATGGGGAATGTGTGATATTGACGCAGACTGGAGTTTCGAGGTTGAATCTCATAGTTCGGTATTTAACTAATCGGGTAGCGCATGAGAGTTCTAATCAGCAATGACGACGGCATTAACGCTCCGGGAATAGCGATCCTGGAGGAGATCGCAAAGACACTCTCTGACGATGTGTACGTTGTAGCACCGCAGGCCAACATGAGTGCCGCTGGGCATTCACTTACCATCAAGTCACCACTGAGGCTAGTGGAACGCGACCCAAGGCACTTCTCGGTAGATGGTACGCCAACTGACAGTGTCGTGATGGCAATGAGACACATCATGAGCGAAAAACCAGATCTCGTCCTTTCTGGAGTGAATGCTGATTCCAACCTAGCAGATGACATAACGTACTCCGGAACCGTTGCTGCGGCGATGGAAGCTTGCCTCTTCGGGATTCCTGCCATCGCACTCAGTCAGAACCTGAACAAGGACGGTGCAATAAACTGGGAAATAGTGAGAACATACGCCCCAGATATCCTAAAGACAATTATGAGTAATTTCATGTTTCCCGAAGGAGTCCTTCTGAACATCAATTTTCCAGCCGGCGAAGTCGCAGGAATACGCGGGGTTAAAATCACATCACAGGGCACAAGAGCAATCGAGGATCATGTTATCAGATCTACCGATCCACGGGGAGATCCGTATTTTTGGATCGGCCCGGCAGAGTATAGGAAGAACGAGGATAACAAGGACCTTGAGACGGATCTGGGAGCGGTAAACAGCGGTTACATATCCATAACACCGATATCCCTAGATATGACGGCAAGAAAGCAGATGGAGAAGCTGAGGGAGTTATTTGCATGATGACTCGCGTCGCTATCATGTTTCTGGCAGGTGTGTTGACATTGTTCACCGGCTGCTCAACCAGAGAAGAAGTAGACCCAGAAGTGGTCCAGATGGATGATGTGACTCCATATCATACCGTGTCGGAAGCTGACACAGTTGGGGCGATCGCATCAAAGTATGGGATGACTAGACGAGAGCTAATTGAGGTTAACGACCTTAAACCACCATACCAGTTATACAACGGTCAGAAGCTAATAGTATACGTAAGACCGGGACAGCATAGCTCAGAGCTAAACGACGTATCGGTAGATGATGTGGAGCCTGCCAGAGAAGAGGATGGTACCAATAAGGATGTAGTCGATGAATCTGAGAAGCCAGAAGAGGAAGAGGAAGAGAAACAGCCAGAGCCGAAGCCGAAATCTAGGTACATTTGGCCGATCCATTCCGGCGATGATAAAATCTCGCAGCACTTTAATGGTAATGATGGGGGGATTGTGATAGATACAGCGGTTGGTACTCCCGTTAGGGCTGTTGCCGGAGGAAGCGTCAGGATTGCGGGAGTGCCGAGTGGAGAAGCTGCGGCTTACGGCAACACCGTGGTGATCAAGCATGATGGTATGATGTCAATCTACGCTAACCTGAAGGAGATACGCATTAAGGCGGGACAAAAGGTGAAGCAGGGTGATGTGATAGGTACATCCGGAAAGAGCGGTACACTTGCCAAAAAGCCACAGCTGTACTTCGAGATGAACGATACATCGAATGGGCGTAAGTCAGTCGATCCGGAAAAATTGCTTCCGAAAAAAAATTAGACTTGCTAAGATAGTTGTGTCGTAGCGCTTCCGTAGGATCGATGTGTTATTTTTTGTTGGGTCTGCCTTAGCAGACGAAGGTGCTAAATCGGGAAACTTGATGTCATTTCTCCCGATGCTGGCGTTCATTGCGATACTGTACTTCCTACTGATTCGCCCACAGCAAAAGCGACAGAAGCAGCACAAGGAGCTGATTTCAGCACTCAAGAAGGGTGATAAGGTTGTAACTAGTAGTGGCATCATAGCAACGGTGTCGAAGATTACAGGTGATCACGAGATAGTCCTAGAGATCGCACACAACGTACATTGTAAATTTGTTAGGTCAGCAATTACCAGCGTTGCACAATCAGAAACAGCGGCAGTAGCTGCGAGTGCTGATAGTAGTATGTCTGGTGTGATTGAGGGAAAGGGGAGAAGTGTGG
>JAITIT010000064.1 GCA_031279295.1 Holosporales bacterium
AAGGCCTTCCAGCTGCGGACCTTGATATGTCAAAGTCTGCACCCAGTGGAGGTATGGAGTCATCTTGGTACTAAACCACTCGTAGGATCTGGATAGGTTACTGACTCACATGGCTAATACCGGTTGCTTTGCCGAAGTTGTCGCGGTTGTATTTGGTAATTTGGGATGTGATGTAAATAACGTTCTTAAATGCTTTGCAGATCATGTGAAACTTCCAGTTTATAAGAGGTCTCTTTTCGGTTATGGCAGAGACAATATACCGTTTGGATACGGCTTGATGGGAGGATCGGCCTTGGTCCAACCAAGGCGTATAAGGTGAGTATGACTGCTAGAAAGGTATTAGGCCCAGAGGGAATCACAAGCGTCAATGAAAGCGCGAACGTCGATTCAGAGTCGATGATTATAGCACTAAGGCCCTGCCCTCCTAAAAAAACATATCCAGGATCCCGAACGCTATTATCACTATCCCAACTATGAAGATTATCGAGGTCCTCATATCTGGCAGTGAATCTGAGCCGCAACTACGCCGGTGCAGGTATACCGGCAGGATGATCGCTATTACTGACAGAATGACTCCAGCGAAGCTTAAGATTCTAATGAAGGCGTTAGGTACAAATATCGCAACGAGCGTTGTCGGTAGGATCATGATGATTATGGATGTCACGCGTCTGGCCTGTTCCCTGAGATGCACCATTCTTGATAGATCCTTCTCCACGATGTCCTTTAGAGCGAGCCCAACTCCCACGATAGAAGTCGTAATCGCCAGGAATGACACAATCCATGATATATGCTGTATGCCTCTGATGTTCGTTATATGCGATAAGATCCGTATCAGCTCGCTAACCTCGATTGGTTGGACGAGCATCTTGCTGTAACTCTGTGGGTCAGAGTTGAAGATTATGACGAGTACGCATATGACCCATAGACAGTACACACAGGCTGGAATTATGCTTCCGAACAGACATGCCTTCTTGACCATCTCTTTGTCGTTGCCAACGAACTTGGTTAGCGTATGCAAGGATCCTTGAAACCCGAACGATGTGAAGATCACAGGCAGCACAGTCCCCCATGTTTTCATGTGCCAAATATCCCCAATCTGCATCGGGACTGCCTCAATCCTAGAGCATACGAACAGACAGACAATGCCTCCCATGACTACCGAGAACATGACAATGAAAGTATGGTTGTTTATCTTTATGACGAAGTTCGAGGAGAATAGAAAGACAGCTGCGATCATGATTGCAAATATGATTACCACAGTTGCAAATTGACAGCCTTCAAACATAAATAGCCTTATGATTGATGCTCCTCCAAAAATGTAGGCTGAGAGCAGCGCAAAGTTAAGCATCTTGGTAAAGACGTCTCCGACGCAAGCGGATACGCGGCCTCCAAAAAACAGACCCACATCCCTCAAGTTAAAATTCTCCTTTGATTTTGCATTGAGATCACACCGTATCATGGCTGATATATACGTTATCCAGCAGAAGAAACCCATCAACAACAAACTTCCAATTATTCCAAAGTTTGCCAAGACGATCGGCAAGAAAATCATACCGGTTCCAATCGCTGTACCAGCCAACAGGGATATTGCCCTCAATTGTTTTTTCATACTCGCTACCTACAAATATATACTACGCTGCCAATATTATCGGATTTTCAGACTATCTATGCACAGTATCGGTATCGATAATGGTACTGAACCAACCCGCAGCACAGCGCGCAGATAAACAGCTGATCACCAACTGATAACACTACCCCGCTCCTTTTAGCTTACGGAAACTAAGTCCTGTACACTAAGATCATATATACCACAAATTTTCACCTGTGTCAATAGACTTCCTACAAAAAGATCATCTCCAAATCACATACAATAAGGCAATGACTTTCCATCTAAATCTATGATGTTAAACCATTCCAAATCCATTCCTGAGATTAACTATCCTAGCTATGATCTTGAATCTCAGATTAAACCTAGATATGGTTCCTATGCCAATTCTTGCCTAAACCATTCCCACTCATGATGCAGTGTATCTCTGCTGATGCAATTTCCTTTCTTGAATCTAATACCATTAAACTCAGACTTCTCAGTAACTTCAAAGTATCGATGGTTATCCAGAATCTTCCCGCAATCACGTAATGCATTTTTAGGAGCTTTAGACTACAGATAGATTAAGTACCTGTCAACATCCTGCTTAGTACTTTGCACCCTGCTCATTGAAGGTCCTCTGTCTTTGTGCCACCCCTACCATCAGAACTCCTAGCACCTCTCCCAACAGCATCTTTACCACCTCTAGCATAGTTAATTCTCATAGACATAATTTCCTGCTTTGGCAGCAGCAAGGAGCATTGGAGTAAGCTCTTTGGAGAGCGATGGTCCCTGCCGAACATCGACAACCCCCTACAGGGATACTGGCAGTACTTCGATAAATTGGCCGGCATAGGCGACCAGGAACAACTTGTACGCGCGGCTGTCGATGTAGACCATGGCCTAGGATTACTCTACCTCTGGGAAACGAGACATGCTATGGTACTACACTTCGATGGATGCCACAAGCCCTGGAGCGAGGAGTTTGGACGTCTAGCTCGGAGGAACAGATGCTTAACAGTAATTCTCGATGTCTATAGAAGGCTCACAGAGTGCGTACGTACCTCCATGACGGAATGAAGGGCGCCAACGCTGACGGAGCTGGCGACAATCAGAAGAGGACTGAGATGGTGCCATCGAGCAGTCATAGAACATAGCGAACGGCTTGACTATCTGATCCGGCCTATAGCACGACCACAGCCATCGTGCATCTGGCAACCTCCCGACACTGAGATACAGATGATCAGTAGCGTACTAGCCCAGTGCAATCTGATGTGCGAAAACAACGTGCTGCATATTACGTACGCACCACAACCTGCGTACCCGCTGCAGCCCGGCACAAGGTGGAACACGATGACCGGCCACAGACTAGCAAGAGCGATTAGCACGGTGTTGGCAGGATGTGATTTGGAATTCGAGAACGGAGTCCTGAACATCTCCTATCGACGTCACCCGTACACACAGCAAGGTCTGACAGATGACCAACGAGATACAACGAGAACTAGACAGATGAACGAAATCCATCGCCTTTTGGTAAAGCTTGGCGGTTCGCTGACAGGCCCAATACGGATAATCGGAATCCCTCGCCTCGTGATAGAGTCTGGCAGTTCACTGATAAGCCGGGGCGCTATAGAAATCTCATAGTTGCCACCGGAGATAAATACCTCATCGGATGGAGGGGAGTTATGGAATTAGAAATGCTCAGAAATTGAGCAAAATAGCGATCTCGGTGAGTA
>JAITIT010000013.1 GCA_031279295.1 Holosporales bacterium
AGTTCGATAGCTATGCTGAATCACGTAACATTGTAGCTATCCTCCAGGATAGTAGTATCATGAAAATCTTTCACTACGCTAGGTTCGACATGGCTATGTTTCGCCAGTACCTTGGAGTCATGCCAGAGAATGTTTACTGCACGAAGATAACGTCTAAGCTTGTTAGGACATACACCTCTGGCCACAGCCTTCGTGATCTGTGTTTCGAACTACTTGATATCGAAATATCAAAGGAACAGACCTGTACAGACTGGGGCTCAGATGATATATCTGATGCTCAACTTGAGTATGCTGCAACCGACGTGTTGTACCTACATTCACTCAAGTTGAAACTTGACATCCTGCTAACCAGGGAAAATAGATATGGACTGGCGCAGGCATGTTTTGATTTCTTACCAGCTAGGGTTGCCCTAGATTTGATGGCGGGAGAATGCTATGACATCGTTGCGCATTCAGATTAAATGATTATGGATATCGTAGACGAGGCAAGACGCACTATCCAGAAAGAAGCGGAGGCCCTCAATATCCTGGCAAAGAACATGCCTCCGAATTTCACAGCAGCGGTGGAACTGATACTTCAATCACGCGGGAGGCTGGTCGTCTCTGGAATCGGTAAAAGTGGCCATATAGGGCGAAAGATCTCATCTACGATGTCTTCGCTTGGGCAAAAGTCTTTCTTCGTTCACCCAAGTGAGGCACCACATGGAGATCTCGGAATGATCGACCCTGATGATGTTTTGCTGCTGATATCGTATTCCGGAGAGTCGATCGAGCTGCTACCAGTCATGGAATTTGGCAAGCGTATCGGAACGAAGATAATCTCAATCTCCGGTCATAGAAAATCGATGCTCTCCGAAAATGCGGATGTCCCACTGCAGCTTCCCTCGATTGAGGAGGCTTGTCCACTCGGGGTTGCACCAACCTCGTCATCGACAGCTACATTGGCTTTAGGTGATGCGTTAGCTATATCCCTGTTAATGTGTAGATGCTTCTCTCATGAACAGTTCAAGGCGTTACATCCGGGTGGAACACTCGGGCGCAATCTGTCATTCGCATTCGATGTGATGCGTAAGGAAATTCCGCTCCTGTCGTTTGGGCAATCGATGCAGAAAGCAGTCATATCAATGACAGAGGGTAAGTTGGGATGCATCGGGATTGTGGATACAGTAGGTAGATTGGTAGGAGTAATAACGGACGGGGATCTGAGACGCCATATGTCAGATAACCTCCTATCTCTGAAGGTTGGTGATGTTATGACAAGCAACCCAGTTACGATAGGCAAGAACATGTTCCTAGCTGATGTTCTGAAACTCATGGAAGACAAGAAGATTACCAATGTCTTTGTGCTGAGTGATGATGGAGCTCCAATTGGAGTTATCCACATCCACGACATCGTCCAGGAGAAAATCATCTGATGTTCTCTTAGCTGTTCCACGTACAGTCTAGCTGAGATTCTGGGTTGATTTGACTACATAAAGTTCCTAGACTCTCATAGAGCAATTCTTGCGCTGTACTGGTGCCATGAAGATTCTTCAGTGTGATATTTTTGGTGGTATGCACTCTGTCGGAAATGATACCTCGATCAGAAAAGTCACTGCCACGTCTCCTCCTAGTAAAAAGCCCCTAGACATAAATATCAACAATGGTATCAACAAGGCTCAAGCAGCAGGAGATGCAATGCTGATTCACAGGGTACTGCAGAAGCGACTGGTATGGTCTGGCCTGAAAACCCCAAAGCAACTCAGGGCTCTCGTAGAGCTTGTAAGGAACGAAATGCTAATCAAAGACGGGGTAATCGATCCGGAAACAGCAACGCGTACCTCACTACTGCTATGCTGCATGTCGTAGACATCTATTCTCCATTGCCTCGGAAGCGAACAATTAGGCAATAGACTGGAGAACCCGGAACGAGACCCTCTTGGGAAATAGTGTCTCCTCTAGGCCTATCTTACCCCACTGGCAACAGGAGGAGTTCCTACTCATCCATCGCCATGATGGCCTTTCTTGTGGAAACATACATATCACTCGAGATCTTCTCAAGCTCGATGGTGAATGGGAGTAGGTCGGTACGTGTTATGACAGTTCTTGCTCCGTAGATTACGTAGTACCACCTGCGTCTCAGATTTTTCTTATGGTTAATAATGATATTCTGCGTAAGTGGATCCAGACCACAGTGAACCATCTTCCCAAGGCCTGATCTAGTACTCCCTGGTCCCAGCAGAGGCAACACTAGGTATGGACCAGGCTTTGCTCCCCACTTCTTGAGTGTGTCCCCAAACGAGGTCCTCTTCTTTTCGATTCCCATCTTCTGCGCCACATCGGCTATTCCGAAAAATCCGAACAACGTATTGATCACGAAGCGGATAATAGTCTTAGAAACATGTTCACCATCTCCCTGAAGTATGAAGTTAATAGCATCGATTGGCGAGAAAAAATTACCGACAAAGTTCGACACTCCAGTCTGTACGGGGTTAGGCACTATATGCTTATATGCTATTGACACCGGAACTAGGAATGCCTTATCCAGCATATCGTTGATCTGATACATGAGTCTATTGAATGGCTCGAAAGGATCATCAACCTCATCATATTCACACAATGGTGAGCCCTCAAATGTCCATTTATCATTAGCTGAGGTCCCAGTAGCAATCGTTTCTTCCAAAGTCGTGCAACATCCGTTGCTTAACGATATACATACAGCAACGCATACTGTTATGAGCATTCTGCAGGAAATCACTCTTGTTACTACTCCGCTACGGTATCAAACATACACTGGTGTATGACATGTATTAATAATAATCCATGATCCTTCACATATTTGACAAGAAATTTTTTGGCATTCTCAGGAATTGATTTTTCAGTGATGACGATCTGACGTAGGACTATGCCGTCGGCTTTGATCATTCTGAGCACAGTGGGTATATCACGGAGCTCACCTACGATGGAGACCCCCCTTATTACCCTACCAACGTCAAATGGATCAAATGTGAGGATTCCGATGGGCTCAAAGTTAAATGTAATATCGTCGTTAGAAACTATCTCACTCAGAAACACCTCAGCTGACTCTTTACTTCCTACTAGCAGGACCATAGGATTCTCGGCCTGAATATTCTGTCCTGGAATACGTATCCCTTGCATCCTCGTTTTCTTGAGACGCTGATTGTGTAATACCTTACTAAGGAGCCTCGGGATAATCAGCATCAGAGTCAGGACGAATGTGTTTATTACGAGGACAGAGTAAGGCAGGAAACCCTCACGGTTCATGAGTAGCATTAATGGAAAGAACAAGATATCAGCCAGAATGACTGCCAATGATATTGGACACAAGTCCTCGATGGTGGTGTACTGCCAGAACGACTGGTGTATCTGCATCCAGGTGAAAACACTTGAGCTCACCAATCCGAAGACCAGCATGTTCTTCAGGACGTACGTCGGTGAATAGTCCAGGAAGTCCATTCCTATCCGCAGATGAATGGAAATGAAGATTGAGAGGAAGGCGACAAAACTGTCGAAGATTAGTATGGTATACGACTGAGGGACACTAGCCGTATCTCCTCGAATTCTCCTGTTGCTATGGTGTTTCCCAGGAAAAATTATCTTAGCTCCAGTGATCATCTTCGCAACGACCGCATCGATGCATCTTCCAACTATAGACAGTTTCCTCTCAATGCTCATATTGCAACCTCTACTAACTGTCTAGAAAACTCCGGAGTTTCCGCGAGCGACTCGGGTGCTTAAGTTTCCGTAACGCCTTCGCTTCTATCTGCCTAATCCTCTCCCGCGTCACTGAGAATTGCTGCCCTACCTCCTCAAGAGTGTGGTCAGTCTGTAGTCCTATCCCAAAGCGCATGCGGAGAACACGCTCCTCACGCCCTGTGAGTGTCGCGAGTACCTTATTAGTTGCAGTCTTGAGATTAGTCTGTAAGGCAGCATCGGCTGGCAAAACAGCGTTCTTATCTTCTATGAAATCACCGAGGTGACTCTCTTCCTCATCGCCTATCGGCGTCTCCAGGCTAATCGGATCCTTTGCTATTTTCATGACACGTCTCACCTTGTCGAGTGGCATTCCTAGCTTTGTTGCTAGTTCCTCATGAGTTGGTTCCCTACCAAGGTCACTCATAAGCTGCTTCGACATTCTGACGAGCTTGTTGATCGTCTCAATCATGTGTACAGGAATTCTGATCGTACGCGCCTGATCAGCAATAGAACGCGTGATCGCCTGCCTTATCCACCACGTCGCGTACGTCGAGAATTTGTAGCCTCGCCTATACTCGAACTTATCGACAGCTTTCATGAGCCCTATATTGCCTTCCTGTATCAGATCAAGAAATTGAAGACCTCTATTCATATAGCGCTTAGCTATTGATATCACGAGCCTGAGGTTTGCTTCTATCATCTCTCTTTTCGCTTTCGCCTCATCACGCTCAGACTTCTGTATGACGTGTACTATGTGTCGGAAGAACAAGAACGGAACTGATGTAGTCTCGGATATATTGGTCGCGATTTGTACTAGTAGTGTCAGAGTCTCTGCATTTGCGCCACAGAACCGCTGCCACTTTTGTCCTGCTGATTTCATTTCATTGAGCCACTGAGTACTGAATTCTTTGTCAATGAGATGCAGGAGAAGTTCTTGTCTCGCAATTCCAAACTTCTCAGCCTGCGATACGAGGCGTCTCTCGAGTTCTGGAATACGCGATGTCAAGTTTATATGCTGTTCTTTTATACTGGTGAGTCTCTTATCACTCAGGTTGATCTCATAGAAGTTAGTTACAATTTCTTTCCGGAGTGCTTGGTACTCCCCGTTCTTCTCCAGCTGGTCTACGTTAAATTTGAAGCTACGTTGCTTTTCATATATTGCAGCATAGAGCTCTGCATGCTTGTCGAACATAGCAAGTAGTTTCTTTCTAGCCTCTTCATCATTTATCACTGCCTGATGTGCGCTTGAGCCTTCGTCTATGCTCATTTCGCACTCGTCCACCTCCTCCTGTTCACCGAATTGCATTTCATCGTCTGGGGATGATGAGTCACTTGCTACGATATCCCGCAGCAGTACAGTGTTGCTGCTAAGCCTATCGTGCAGAGCCGCTATTGCATCGGCTGTAACTCGGCTCTCGCACAGGCTCGCGTTTAAATTCTCTCTATACGCCTCTATCTTCATTGCTATTGTAATCTCGTCTTCCCTCGAGAGGAGGGTAATGTTCCCCATTTCTCTGAGGTACATCCTTACTGGATCACCTCCCTTCACCTCTTCAGTTACTGACTCGACACAATCTGATGATCCAGATTGACAATCGTCATCGCCCAGGACCTTGGCTTCTGGTATAGTAGCCTCGTCATCCATATTTATTATCTTCACATCGTTATCAGTAAAGTATGTCATGATGGCATCGAGCCTTTCGGAGTCGTACTCCACACCTACTAGGATCTCATTGATCTCTTCATACGTCAGATAACCTCTAGCCTTGTTCGTCTTCATCAGAGCGATGATGTTTGGGTCGAACGCTATCAGCTGCTCGTTCCCTGTCTCATCGCTGCTATCAAGTTCTTCCATGTCTATTTCTTCTATGGTGTTCATATTTACCTCTCAGTGATTATTGTCCTGCGTATGCTCTGAGTTTTTACCTATATGATTTATTTTTAGAGCTCTCAGGCGTTCCCATGTCCCAGCATCCATTCTCTCGCTGCAGTCATTTTTAGCTGACCTTATATCATCAAGATGACGCCTGTACGAGCACTCATGCTCATATATCCCTCTCCAGAGCTTCACGATTTCGTCGTCGCTCTTATCTGTCAAGCTGCAGCTCCTAGACGCAATGGCTTTTATGTATTGAATTTCCGCTGCGCCTGGCCCAGTACACATGTTATCCCCCCCCAGAATCATGTCGCGCACAGCCTCAAATCCATCTCTTGAAAATCTAATGGCTGCCAACTCCTCAAGAAGATACGGAACCACAGACGGACACTCTAATATGATATATAACATCGCAGCTTCACGCAAGAGTCTCTTTTCGCCCATGCCGGTTTTGGTAGGCTGTGAGGTAACTGAATACAATGGCATAGATGCTGTGTTTGCAAGTGGTTTCGTCAATGAATTTATGGGCGTAAAATTTTTTTTATTGCATGTCCTGAGTGCATGAAATATCCTGTTATTGATATCGGACCTGTAGAGGTTTCTGATGTCAATATCTTCGATGCTGTTTATAGTAGACATAATATGTTTCTTCCATTCAGCTACTTTCTCAGGGGGTTGGAAATTACTGGCTCCCAGTTGGTTGAGGAAGTGTTGCCAGATGAAATCTATTAGGTAACTTGAATTTTCCAGTATCTTCTCCATGGCGGATTTACCGAACTTCTTAAGAAATGAATCTGGATCGGAGGCATCTGGAATAATACAAAACCTTAGGCTCTTTCCGGGGCTCAGGTATTGCATTGCGAGCAGCGCGATCTTCAGCATTGCATTGTACCCTGCTGTGTCTCCATCAAGACACACGATAGGTTCGCTAGATAGTTTCCAGATCTTTACAAGGTGCTCTATTGAGAACGACGTTCCCATCGATGCTATCGCGGTATCGAATCCGTGCTGATGCATCGTGATGACATCGATATATCCCTCAACAAGGATGAAATTTTTGGTCTTCGAAACATTCTTCGATGCGATGTTGAAAGCATACAGTGTTGCTCGTTTTTGAAACAGTACACTCTCTCTAGAGTTGAGGTACTTAGGGGATTCACCCTGTTGCAACACGCGACCGCCGAATGCAATGGGCCATCCTTGTTTATTGAAGACAGGGAATATCAGTCGGCCTCTGAAGTAGCACGAGACTCTACCATTTCTTTGTTGGAAGAGTCCGGATTGCAATATGTCACACATCGAGAATCCAGAAGATTTGAGATGCGAGAGTAGCAAATCGCTGTTCTTCGGTGCGTAACCAATAGAGAATTGCGTGATGCATGATTCATCAAATCCGCGCGAGACGCAGTACTTTGCTGCTACGTCATCGCGTAGGTGCTCCTTAAAAAACTCGAGAGCTTTTTGCATGAGACTCAGTTGGGCCTTGTGTTCATTGCTGTAGTTGGTCGATTCCTGAAGTTTGATACCGGCGGCTTCTGCTAGAAGCTCAATAGCCTGCATAAACTGGAGGCCTCGTTTTTTCATGAGGTATGTAACGACGTCACCAGACGCTCCGCAACCGAAGCAATAGAACGTACCCTTATTGTCGTTCACAAAAAAAGACCCTGTCTTCTCGTTGTGGAACGGACAGTAGCCAACGTACTCTCTGCCACTCTTGCGTAACATAACGTCTTTACCAATGATTTCGGAGAGCGACAGCTTCTCCTTGATCCGGCTGAGTACCGTATTTATACCTGTGATGCTCATAGTACCTATGTTACAATATGATGGCCATGAATAACGAGTACGTTTTTGCACATCTCACCGTAATCGTGCTGGTCGCTGCGTTGTCAGGATTACTCCTGGCGAAGCTGAAGCAACCGGTAATGATAGGTTATATCCTAGCCGGGATTATGTTCGGGCCTAGCGGCTTCGGATTCATCTCGTCGCAAGTTCAGATCCAGTTCTATTCTGAACTTGGAATCTTGTTGTTGTTATTCGTAATCGGCATGGAACTCAACATCGGGTCGTTCATGAAGATGTGGAAGGTACCGACATTGTTTACAATAATTCAGGTTGTTGCGAATGCCGCAATAGCTGTGCTGGTTTCTCTGTTGTTCAACTGCCCGATCTTCGTGTCGTTGCTAGTTGCGTTTATTGTATCGCTCTCGTCAACAGCAGCAATAGTCAAAGTTTTAGAATATATCGGTGAATTGAGAACTGACGTAGGACATATTACGATAGGTATCCTGGTAGCGCAGGATATCGCCATAGTGCCGATGATGCTGATCATAAAGAAATGTGGATCAATTGACGGCTCTGTAATCATAAACCTCATACTAGCCATCGTCCTCGTGGTGCTCTTAATCAGGTACCTGGGCAAGCGAGATAAGATGACACTACCAGTCAGACACCTGCTGCAAAACCACGAACTTACTCCAGTAATAACGCTGGCGTTCTGCTTCACCGCATCAGCAATAGTTGTACTACTTGGATTATCAGAAGCGTATGGTGCGTTCCTCGCTGGGTTGTTTATAGGAAATACCCAGGATAGGCAGAACATTCTCAACAGCATCAGACCGATCCAGAACGTGTTGTTAATGACGTTCTTTTTGTCGGTAGGCCTTATGTTTGACATGAAGTTCCTTGTCGAGAACTGGCTAGCCGTAACACTTACGTTAGTCGGGATTACGACGTGGAAAGTTATCTCCAACACTGTGACGATAAGGCTTTTCTCGATTGAGCTAGCAAAAGCAGCATCGATAGGAATAGTCCTCGCTCAGCTTGGGGAATTCTCACTGATACTCGCTAATGTAGCCACTCAGTCTCAGATCATCGATGGGTTTGGACAAAAGATGATAGTGTGTATCACTGCGCTTTCCCTTTCAATGAGTCCCGTCTTCATTGCATGTTCCACCAGGACAAAGGACCTATCGTTCGTTGGGGACAATTCACCAACGTCGCTTATCAAGATACTGTTCTCTAGAAACTTTGCGAAGACTGTCAGGATTCTCTCACTCAAGCATAAGGGTGGTGGAGCTGGTACGTAGATGAACATTTGCGAAGGCACCTTGATCCTTAGCGGGTTTCTGTTTTGTATAGGACTCATGGGTCTTGTGATGCAGAGGAGTATCGTGAAGATCATCATCTCGATCGAGATAATGATCTTTGCTGGTATAGTCAATTTCACTGTTGCAGCTGTGGATTTCCCGATAAGGTCAGGGCACTTCGCGACTCTGATAGCCGTTATGTTAGGGGGGCTAGCACTGAGCATAATCTTCACACTTTATAATTCGCAGATGATGGATGACAGGAACGTTAACCTCCTGGATAGAGGAGATGATGTCTGATACACTCAGGCTACTACCACTAATAATCCTGCTACTTTCCGGAGGCTACGGCATCTTTGTCAAGGCATTCCAACTCGCGAAGTACGGAGCGATTGTAGCGTGTATACTGTTCATCGTTGGTGTATCTTCTGGTGACGCCACCCTATCCTACTCGCTCTTCAAAATCGGCAAGGTCAATTTCGGATTATCGTTCTACTTCGGTGAGGTTGAGACCCTTGTATGTGCTGTTGTATCGGCGATACTTTGCTGCCTGTACTTCGCAAGGAGCATAGAGCTCATTGACAAGCACGTAGAGAGGAAATTTGGGATCCTCAACATATTCGTGTTCTTCATGTGCATGGCTGTGTTTTCAAAAAATCTCTTCCAGTTTTATGTAGCTGTCGAGGCAATGGGAATCATATCAGCCATAATAGTCGGGCTGGAGAAGAGAGCTACGTACCAGGCAATGAGGGTATTCGCCTTCAACAAATTCGCAAGCCTGCTGTTTCTGGTGGCATTGATCATAGTTGCATACAACGCAGGTAGTCTGGAGTTTGCTGATATTGAGGCGCTGTACTACAAGGGGAATGTCAATGCGTTGTTTTGGCCATCAGGTTTGTTGGTAATTGCGTACCTGTGCAAAGGGGCGCAGATACCATTCTCGTACTGGCTAGTCGACGCAGCCAAAGCAAGTACCTTTGCCTCAATACTAATTCACTCAGGCACAATCGTTGGCGTCGGTATTATTTTCATCTCGAAGTTTCACTTCATGTTCAGCGCATTTCAGTCGCTACAGTGGACGATGATATTATCTGGAATTTGTACGTCTGTGCTAATGGCGTGCTATGCGACCGTTCACAATAATATCAAGAAAATCATGGCATGCCTAACTGCAGCATCAGTAGGTAGTATGTTCGTCGCATGCGGCCTCGGGATGTATTCTCTTGCCATACTCGGATTCTTGGGACATGCACTCTTCAAGGCGACGCTATTTATGGGACTTGCGTACTTGATTTCCGCTACAGCTGGTGAGCAGAACATTATCAGGATGGGGGGGGTAAAGAACGAAGCCCCGAAGCTCAATGACGTAATATGGATTACGTTCATGATGGCGATCGGATTCCCGCTCCTACCTGGATTCTTCGCTAAGATTCCATTTATGGCTTCTATACAATTATCCAACGTTCCGCTGTTGTCAGCTGCAAATGTGGTAGGTAATATTTTCGCGACCATCGCACTCTTCCGGCTAATCACTGTTGCGATGTATGGAAAGTCGAGGATGGACGATATCACATTGTCGATGGTTACGCGTTCAAATGCATACGACATGAGGCCGATCTGGCTTCTGATGGCCATCTCCGTATTTGGATCATTCGTTGTGTGGAGTATATACGAATGGGGAAAATTACACTTCGGAGCTGCTGGAGTTTTGCATGCCCGTAACATATTTGACTACTTCATTGAAAACATCGAGGAGCTGTGCCAGATTACAATCTCAGTTATCGTTGTACTTCTACTCATGCGGTTCTCAGGAACCAAGCATGTTGAGAAAATATTGAACTTCACGGCTATGCTGAACAGGGGCAAGGTGTACAAACGTTGCTGCGACTACATTGCACGGATGGTAATGTGTGTAATGAGAGAGTGTGATATTCTAAATACGATAATGGATAATAGCATGAACGTGAGGGGCTATAGGCTCCTACGTAGTACCAGCATTGTGCTGTCTCGTGCACACCAAAGGCTACTCGCATCACATGTCGTATGGATCATTGCCGGGCTGCTCATAGCCATTGCTACTGTGGTTGTGTGAGAGGATGTACTAGAGTACATATTCTCGATCATCAGTCTCATTAGATGTTAGTGGTAAATGAGATGGAACATGACGACTACTGCGTTGCTGCAGCTGCGCTTGATAGATCCGGATAGCATTTTTTGTCGTACACAACAACCGGCACATCAATCTCTTTCGTGTCGGTATTTTCCGCTATGTTGGATAGATATATCATACGCGCGTCGAGCATTTGACGTTCAACTAATCCGTCCGTCTTTGGTATGGCCTCTTCGATCTCATCGGGTGTGAATCCGAATTCAGATGCTACTACAGCAAGCTTCGTCATATTACCGTTACTCAGTATTGTCCATTGCTTTCCGTTGAGTTTCTGTTTTAACGTTTCCTCATCACGTGGAGTAACATGTTTAATAGTCGCCATCATCCTCTTCATAAGATTTTGGTATATCAAGAAGTACCTTCCAACATCGTGAGTCTTATTCCAAATTAATTTCAGGATGAAAATATCTCCTGGTCTGGATATTAAAAATCTTATAACAATCCTGCAGTTTTTGTACATTCGGATAAGCTTCGGAATCTCTTCTACAACTACAGTACCGCAATGTGGACATGTAGGAGAGACATATACAAATATTACGCGTACGTTACTAGCGGTATCTTGAGGGCCAATTCGTAGTTCGGTTATGACATGCGGTAGTTGATCTTGTAGTGCAGTCTCAAAATAGGCCATCGCGCAGTAGCACCAGATAGCCTTGTTTAAGATTACCGCTCCGTACCACCTACAATACATCTGCTACCTTTGTAACAACACTTCATAGCATTGTACTATAAATTGGTTAACAAGCATCCTCATATATTTTCCTCTGCTACGCTAAAGTGATTCATGGTGAGGTATATTGGAGAAGCTATCTCGTGACGACGAGCTCTAGTAACACTTCCTTAGCGCCTGCTATTAATGTCGTGATGATTGCACATTCGATGAGACTACTTCAAGGATTACAAAATGCAGATGGTATGCCGGTCGAAGTTAATTTTATGATGAGATTTAGACCTTAGTGAATTCAATGTACATGATATTTTCGAGTGCTTTTTGTTCGTATCTGGTTCGTGGCCATGATTGCTCGCTTGGTCTCGTGTTGCTATCAAAAAACTTTATCTCGAATAGGCCTTGTATAGCGGCCTGTGTCAGTAGCTTTCTCACCCAGGACTGGTACTCTGGGTGATCAGTTGCTACTCTTAGCATGCCGGATTTTCTTAGTTTATTGTGCATCATAACCAACGTGTCTTCTTGCAAAACTCTCCTTTGGATGTGTCTCCTCTTTGGCCATGGATCCGGAAATAACAGAAATATTCCAGTCAATAAATTATCGGAGACTTCGTTAATGAGCAGTTTTGCATCTCCGCGAAAGATCCTGATATTCTTTATGTTATACCTATCAATTTTGGCAAGGAGTGATGCAATACCATTTACGAATGGTTCACATCCTATAAACAGAGCATCTGCATGTTGCATAGCAAATTGTGCTATATGCTCACCATATCCAAATCCTACTTCCACAAATATCTTGGAGTACGTCTGTACATTTACCAAATCAGAAAATGCTGTTATAGAGACCGACTGGAACAGTGTTTCAAATAGATGTGCCTGTACGCTTGTTAGTTTCCTAGATCTCATCCTCCCATAGCATTTCCCAATTAGGTTATTTACATTTTCCATATATTAATCCTCACGGACCCATGTTCGTCAAAATCTGTTAACAGCCCGAAACCCTGACAGTGGGCAAGTCTCTTTACATGCAGTGCAAATATGTTAAATATGTCTTCTTCTGTAGACTCTTCATTAAATGCCATACAAACTGAATTATGCAGTTTCCGTGTGGCATCTATGGTTACTATAGTAAATCTACAATTCTCTGCGATTGTGATAGTATCCTCTGGTTTGCAGATCTTCAACAATATGTACAATATACCAGCAAAGAAATTTGCCTCCTTCGTAGTTGAGAATTTACATATTGCATTTGTAGTATCGTTGATATGGATACGCTGAAAGTTTGCAATACTTAAAACCACTTCAGTCATATCAGCTATCGTTCCAGACGTCGAGTACATACCTCTGAAAAAAATCATCACCTGTATCAGCAAATCAATCCTCACGAAAAGTTTACTAAGATCATCAGTTTTATCAGCGAGATCCTCCCTGAAAAATGTAATTACACTAAGGTGATTCGCCATCTCATGGCAGAGATTTGCAACAGTAAGCTCAACGATGTGAAGTTGATTCATGAGATGCCTACATATAGCTACGTAGCAAGCAGATAGAAAAGTAAATTAACAACTCATTAATTGCAAGGCTATCCTTTACCGGTGACTGGCCTATATGAGGGTAGAGCAAGATCACTCCTCATCACTCCTCCCCACCCCCCAACCCCTACCATACATAAATGAAAGTTATCCTGGGGAGGGAAACCCAAAGAACAAGTTAGTACTACTATCAACAAAGGTGATGATAGGAACAGGGGGAGTAAGAGGGG
>JAITIT010000015.1 GCA_031279295.1 Holosporales bacterium
GTCTTGTTCTGCGCTCGATGCCTTGGCATATGGCTTCGCGCGCAGCCTGTGCTATCTCCTCGTCATATTTGTCCAGATTCCGCGCCATGTATCTGTCGACTGCCAGTACCGCTTGGAGCATCGTTCGTTTCGTCTCGTTTGGCTCGTTTGCGGCTATTTCTTGCATGAACTTACACCACGCTATGTGGCTCGCGACTGCTTCCACTACGGTGTCGTCTTTCTCATAGTTGTCCACGATTGTTAGCCACCTGTGTCGTCGTATCTGCTCTTCGCTCAGGCTGCTCGTCTCGGGCTCATTTCCCTCGAGTACCGCCATTAGTCTAGTTGCATGGTCGATGACGCCTGCTGCCAGCTCATCCGGTTTAACGTTTCTAATTTCCTCCCCCTGCTCGTTACGTTCGGCTCTCTCTCCGTGTAGTCCGACCATGTAGCAGAAGTATTCTAGGTCGGCTGTGTTTGTGAATCCCATTTTTGCGGCCAGCCCGCCACGGAGTATCTGAGCTGCCCCTTCGGCTGTTTCTCTCCTCCCCTGTTTGTCTGTGCCGCCATCCGTGGGTGCTGTGCTACCGTCTGCCGCTCTTGGCTGTCCCGCGTCGCCCGATGGTATGGTGTCGCCGCTCGCGGTACCGGACTCGCCGGTGCCCGGCATACTGTCTCCCCTGACGCTACCACCTTTGGGCTGTTTCACTTCATCCGCTAGCGCAGTTTTGGGCCGTGCGCCCTCGCTCTTTAGGGGTTGTTTGATGGCCTCTGCGGCCTTAACGGGCCTTATTCCTGCCTGTGTGCAAGCGAGGGCTATTGTTAGTATTAATTTCTTGCTCTTCCTCATTTTTATTATCTCCTGCTTGGTCGTGAATATTTTCTTTGTAGTTGCTCCCGTCTCCTCCCTCGGTACGCATCTACACCCTTGCTGTCAGCTTATCACATTTCGCACCGTAGTTCAAATCCCATTTGACTTAACGCCTATAAAGTAATGGTAGGAAGCATCTCAGGAACATATAGTACTAGCGGGACTGGAGGTTTCAATATACAATGGCGTGATATGCGATAGATCCACCTGAGGTTAGATGTTATGAATTTACTTGGCAAAGCTATCATCGCGGGGTTTGCGATCTTCTCGATGTTGTTTGGATCTGGTAACCTAATCTTCCCTCTGACTCTCGGAAGAGAGTTTCCAGCTAACTGGGATATGGCGTTGGTCGGTTGGATATGTGCTGCAGTTGTGATACCTCTGCTGGGATACTTCGGAGCTGTGCTATTCGATGCGGATCACAGGAAATACCTAGCGCCGTTAGGGAAGTACGCTACAGCGATATTGATGTTCATAATGATGATGGTGGCGGGACCATTCGGTGCTGTTGCCAGGAATGTTAACGTATCGTTCGGAGGGATGCACGTGGTGATGCCTGAGCTTACGAACTTCGGCTTCAACATCGTGTACTGCATACTCATGACCCTGTCAGCATGGAACCCAGGAAAGCTGATACAGATCATAGGAACTATCTTCACGCCACTCAAGTTTGGAGGGGTGGCGATAGTGTTGATCGGTGTCATATTCTTCTGTGATGCAAACGTGGTAGAGGACACCGTGACCGGAGCCATTGAGGCAATGTCAGGTGGATTCAAAGCTGGGTACCAGACTATGGATCTACTGGCCGGGTTTATAATGTCCTCGACTGTGTTCCTGTATATAAAAAATGCACTGCCAGAGAGCGACAGAAGCAACAGGAACATGATCATAAAGTTCTGTGGATATGCGTGCCTTGTAGGAGGGATAACCCTAGCAATAGCATACTCAGGTCTCGTGTACGCAAGTGCCAGATGCTCCGCTGTTTTAGTCGGTGTACCAGCTGAAGAGCTATTCACGAAGGCAGCCGAAATTTCTATGGGAAGTTGGGCTTCGTGGTTCGTCGCGATAGTAACTGCGATTTGCTGCCTGGCAACAAATGTGGTATTGACCTCGATCTTCACGGACTACGTTCACAAGGATATTTTCAGAGAGAAGATAAGCAGAAATATGACTCTGGCCGGTGTCGGTATCTCGTCATTCATGATGTCCCTCCTAGGGTTTTCTGGAATATGCTCAATTCTCGGAATGATCCTCGAAAAGGTATACCCAGCGCTCATAGTGTTTGTCGTTGTGAGGATTGCACACCATTACCTGTCTGGAGCAAGGCAGCGGCAGTCTATGTGAGCTTTCTACTGTCGCGGTGTGATTTAGCTCTGGGAGTCGCACGCTCTAGTGCTTGCGCGTGGTGCGTTGAGCAGGATATCAGCACGATCGGGTAGTGCTCTGATCCGAGATATGCTGTTCCATAGTGAGCTCCTAGCGTGTCGCCCAGGCCTGTTTTCTGCTTTAGGACCATCATGTAGTTTAGGCCCATGGTGTGGGATTGAATTTCTGCAGCTGAGCAGTTTGAAAGCTGCCCAGGTACGTACCTGCCTTTGGAAGTCTCCGCCCCTGGCCCGTACTCCTGTTCGGCTCTCCGATTGCGCTGCATCTCCATCAGACTCTCTCGTACTCCGCCTGGATTTATCAGTATGTCATCAGCTGTTTCGTTGTATCTCCTGTAATAGTCCGCTAGCCACTGGAGGTACGTTAGTCCGGCCTGTATGGCCCCCTCCTTGGTAGACCGTATGTTACCCATGGTGACCTCCTGTGCGAACAGTGAGTTGAACATGCATGTGTTCCTGCTATTGCCGCTGGTTTGGCCTCTGTCGACCGCTTTAAAGTGCGACATCGGTGTATGTTGAGTATAGGTCCTAACATAAGCCAAGTACTCTCTGTATCCCCGCTCCTTCGCACGGATTGCCCCTCTGATCGTGTGCTCGAGCTCTTGGAATCTGCCAATGAGATCCGTCGCGAAGGTTTGTAGGAGGTCCCATTGCTCTTGTATCTCTGGTAACACAATCCCTTGATTAGGGATTATTGCTTCGCCACTTGCACACATTCTATATGTCTCCACCTGTGTCCATATCGGGGTACTCGTCATGTACATTGCTAACTCGTGCATTGCACTAATCGTCCTCATATTGCTTGTAGCGGGGTCTTCTCCTTGGCTGTGTATCACAATGGCTGTAGGCGCGTCGTCCGCCCTGACATCTTCCGCACGCGCTACCGGTCCTGGAATTAGAGGCGATTCTGTAGGCTGTGGTGCCCTCGGTATTACATATTGCGTAGGCGCTACTTTCGGAGCAGATGGTGGGTGCCTTCGTCGTGTCCGTGTACCAGACTTTGCTCGTGCTGCTGCTTGTGGTGATACTGCCGGTCGTGCCGGATGCTGGTCAGATCCTGTACCCGGAGTCGTAGTTGTCCGCACCTGCATATCAACACTGGTGATGCGGTATAGGTTAATACCGTCTGTTAGGGTTGGGCTCGGCGCTCCGGTGACTAGCCTATGTAATCGTTGGGCTTCTGCGATCGATTCGATACTCCACTGCCTCATTGCCCACCACGCCTCTAGCTGTTCCTCTGGCAGATCCACCACCTCCAGTCCCATGCAGCCACCTAATATGTGGGCTAACTCTACCGCGCAGTCATAGGCTCTCAGTATTTGTCTCCTGTTAAATGCTTTCTGTATCTTTCTGTTGAGGTCGTTAATCCTCTGCGTGGGTGTCATGCAGGTAGACACTTTGTCTGTCGACCTAGGTCCCTCTGCCTCCGGTGTTACTACTATGTCCACACCTGTGTACGGAGCGATCCAGCCGCCTTGTGTTTCACCAGCAGCTCCCACAGGGATTACATCACGTACAACCCGTCCAGGAGCCGCGGCAGCAACGTTTCCTATGCCTGTGTGTACTATCGCTAGTAGCATAACTATATGCAATGTTTTCATTGGTAACTTTCACAAAATTTCCATACTTCTATTTATATTCTTGCAGTAAGCTCAAGATGCAAACAACGGATACTAATTCAAAATGATTCGATATACGGTAATTTCTTGATCGTTATTTACACGCCATGTGTTATGTGTCGCAAGTGCTTCATGGTTCGTGTATAATGAGATGTACAGGCAAACTTATTGAAGTAGCTCCGATACTGACTCACGGGATTCAGAGAACAGAACTGAATTTTTGACGGAATGTTCCAAGTGATATTTTTTGCAGATATGTAAAAGAAATAATCCTTAACTTTTAATTAACTATTTTGGAGGTAGAATAATGCATGGAGTAGCTATATCATACAGGTGAGCATGGGCGTGTCTAGAAGAGTTGCACACGCACTGGAACAGATCAGGCAGCTCGAACTATGCCCTTCTGTACTAAATCTATACGTAGATAAATATTCGGGTAAAAGCCTGATGAATGACATATTCTCTGGCATCAGAATGTTCCTGCTAGCCACCCCAATCGCATTAGCAATAGCATATTTCTGCGGGGTATCTCCAACACTCGGAATAGTCTCAACTGGTGTGTCAGCGATCGTTGGGGCACTCATAGGGGGATCCAAGTACCAGATAAGCACCATAGCGCTGGCAGTGTGCGTACCAACGCTGGAGATGATGGCAAGATACCAATATAAAGGGTTATTAACCATGGCAACCTTCACCGCAATCATACTAGTCGTATTTGGAATACTCAGGATCAGCGATACGATGAGATACGTTGCACAATCGTTCTTAGCTGCTCTAGGAACTCACGTGGCTCTACTCATTACGACAAGTCAGCTACAACACATTATGGGAATAGGATTGCCACAGACGGACATAGGACTGCCTGGTAGCATCAGCGCACTGAGTGCCGGCCTCAAAGACCTCAAGATAGACATACTGATAACTGCGCTGGCATACATAGTACCGCTAGCAACCCTAAGGATTTTAATTAGGGGAACCGCGCCATACATAATATACCTGGCCATCGGCGCTATAACTGCGTACGCATTGGATGCTGGAATCGTACCTAATCTCATCGAGATTAAAACTGTTGGCAGGGAGCTAATAGGTACTGGGATGTATGAGAACATCGCCACGATTGCAAAGACGCTACCACCACAAACGGTGCTTATGAATACACTGACCTATGCATTCGTGGTGGCACTAGTGATTGGAACCCAAACATGCTTTGCTACGAGCGTGGCATCGAGCATAACAGGAGACAGCAGAATACAACACAATGCGGAGCTGATAGCCACTGGGGTTGCGAATTTCGCGTCGGTAGCTTGCGGAGGTCTCCCAGTCGCTCCTGATATCACATCCTCCCTCACGAACATTTCTTTCAGGGCAGCGACCATTGCGCCAGTGCTGGTCATAGTAGCAATATCAGTAGGCTACGTAATGTACGATGATGACATACTGAGGTATATTCCGATACACTGCATGCCTAGCATTCTAATAGTCTACTCGCTATCGGAACTGGTAGGCAAGAAGCCAATCCAGTACATGAATCTACGTACCAAGGAAAGCTGCATTTTCTGGATCACCTTGATCGTAGCTGTGTATTTCGGATTCGTGCCGGCTGTTATCGTGGGCTTCACGGTGTCGAACATGCTGTTCTCGAAAAGGATGGTAAACATCAAAGATGCGACGGTACAGAGCGTAAAGAAGCATGATACCTACGTTGATGAGTTCATGACGAACAAGAATGGGTACAGCAACTCGCTGGCAATTTCACGTGATGTACTCAACAAGATTGAGGTTGTCCAGATAACGAATGCCCTACTCTTGAACATTGCAGAGGTCATAGAGGAGGCGTTGAGCAGGAAAGGAAAATATCCTAGCATCCTCATACTCTACTTTAAGAATATCCCGTACCTCGATGGTGACGGTCTTAATATGATGAAACGACTAGCAGCAAAATCAACAAAAGCTGGAGGCACACTGATTGTGTCTGGCACAAATGGAATCCTCATGGATATCATCCAGCAGAAGGCAGAAGAAACAGGGAGCGGCGATGTGTACGGGTATATTATACCTAACTTCAAGGTAGCTATCCAACAGGCACTAAAGAGACTTGATGCACGAAAATAACTTAACATATTGACAGTGCAGTGTAGCTGATCGGACTATAGGCACTCGCTATCAGAGTTGCGTATGTATTACCAAAGACGTAACTGTTATTTTTATTATTCAAACAAAGACGCACAATAAGTACAAACCATCGACGCGTCGGCTAATTTTAATAAAACTTTCCCAATGCGGTTTATAAAATCACAATATCGGCCGATTAGCAGTGATCATAAGGACGCGATGAAAAATTTTTAAATCAGATTTTTTTGTTGTATTACACTGTGAAGTTTTGTAAATATCAGTAGATAAGTCGTTTGGTATGGAGAATTTTGGATGTCTACGACCCTAGAGCGTCAGAGGTTGGTTGAGTATACAATAGATCTTGCTGTGGCATATCTATCGAACAACGTGATTAGTCAAGATGAGGTAGAACCGGTGTTAAACACGATCTTTGCAGCCGTTGATAAAATTGTGCAAAAAGCAGAGAATACAGACAAGAAAATCGTTCCGATACCGGCTGTGCCGATTGAAGAATCGGTTCAGGATGGGTATATAGTATGCTTGGAGGATGGTAAGAAGTTGCAGATGCTCAAGAGGCATCTGGCTACGGTGTACTCAATGACGATCGAGCAATACAGAGAACGGTGGGGCCTCCCTCATGACTATCCAGCTGTATCGCCGAGCTATGCCAGGAGGAGGAGCGCTATAGCGAAGACGACAGGTCTCGGTAGTGCTGGTCGCAAGAAGCTTAAGGTTGCTTAGCATAAGGCTACAGAGTTACTGATGCTGATACAACCACAGTTGCAAGTCTGAATGTGGAGCGTAACTAGCTGAATTGCACAAACTAGCAACTATGGATGTGGAGCGAATTGGTTTGTATCTGGTGTTGAATCATAGCCGAATATGCTGGCTGGTATACTTCTCAGAGATGGGGATTACATGAAGTGTTTAGATGCGTCTGACCGGCCAGTTCGTGGCCCAGCGCCAGCTGGTTTATATGTCATATTCTCGCGCGTTTCGAATTATGAGAGCAATAGGGAATATGCTACTCCGGCTTAGCATGAATGGGAAACACATCACATTATTTCTCTTTTAATAGCCGGGATATGTTGATACACTGAGCATCAGGATGTGTCGATCTTTTGGATGTCTTGAAAATGAGGCATCTTTGGTGTTTATGAAAGAGAATAATAAGGTCAGCTTTGCTGATATGCTTGCGGAGTCACTAGACGATACCGTGTCTCTAGAAGGCAAGGTCGTTTCTGGGAGAATAGTCGGCATTAAAGATGACAAAGTTATTGTTGATGTCGGATTGAAAGCCGAAGGAAGACTATCATTGAGTGATGTTAAGGCGTTAAAGGAAGACGTGAACGTAAACGATACGATAGACGTGTTCATAGAGAAATTTGAGGACAAGCACGGCGAACCCGTGCTCAGCATAGAAAAAGCGAAGCGGGAAGCAGTTTGGCGTAACATCGAAGGGCATCTTGAAAGTGGAGAAACTATAGAGGGAATTATTATGGGACGTACCAAGGGTGGATTCGCTGTTGATATCAATGGAACAGCTGCATTCCTCCCAGGAAGTCAGGTCGACCTAAGACTCGTAAAAGATATTACTCCGCTGCTGAATATACCGCAACCATTTAGGGTTTTGAAGACGGATAGGTCGAGGAATAACATAGTTGTTTCGAGGCGAGCTGTGCTGGAGGCCACCAGGAATCAGGAGAGAGCTGATGTCATATCCAAGCTTTCAGAGGGAATGATCATCAATGGTATAGTAAAGAATATCATGGATTATGGGGTATTCGTTGATATAGGTGGAATCGACGGTTTGCTACACGTAACAGACATGTCGTGGAAGCGCGTATCTAACCCGGCTGATATTGTAAACGTTGGAGATGCCGTAGATGTACAGATCATCAAATTCAATAAAGAGTCTGGCAGGATTTCTCTGGGTATGAAGCAGCTCATGAAAACGCCGTGGGAAAATATAGAGCAGAGGTATAAGGTGGGCGAGAAATACACCGGTAAAGTCATGAACATTACGGACTACGGTGTATTTATAGAACTCGAGGATTGCATCGAAGGTATGATATATATGACCGAACTTAGCTGGGTTAGGAAGAATATTCATCCTAACAAGATAGTGGAAGTTGGCCAGATAGTTGAGGTTATGGTGCTGGATATAATCCCTGCTAAGAGGAAGATAAGCCTTGGCTTAAAGCAGTGTCAGCCGAATCCATGGGAACAGTTTGCGAAGGACCACCCAGTGGGTACTAGGATAACGGGAGAAGTTAAGAATATCACAGAGTTTGGCATCTTTGTTGGTCTTACTGATGTTTTGGATGGGATGATTCACATGTCCGACGTCTCATGGACCGGTAGGAATGACGTAACGTTCGAGAAGGGACAACAGGTGGAGGTAGTGGTTCTAGATGTGAAGCCAGACAAGGAAAGAATTAACCTCGGGATGAGGCAACTTTCTGATGACCAGCATGCCGTAGCTGCTGGAAAAATCAAGAAGGGAGACGTTGTTGTTGCTGAGGTAAAGGGTGTACACGTCGCAGGTGTGGATGTCGTTCTGGAGAACGGTCTTCCTGGATTCGTCAAAAAAGTTGATATATCAAGTAACAGATTTCAGCAGAGGACTGATATGCTGTCGATGGGCGAGAAACTTGAAGCGATCGTGCTTGGGGTCGAAAGGAACGGGATCGTTAACTTATCAGTAAAAGCCCTCGAGATTCAGAGAGAGAAGGAGGCGCTGCGGAAGTACGGTTCTATTGACAGCGGGGCTAGCCTGGGTGACATACTCGGTGCTGCTCTGAAAAATGATACGAAGAGGGATTGATGCAATTGATGTATCAGCCTAAATACAATGTCTGTTGTATATGGCAATAGCTTATTATCTCGAACAATTTTTCGGGGGCATTGCATCAGTGACAACGATCGTTGGGCTTATGCCGCAGATATACAAGGCTTACAAGACCAAGTCAATGGAAGATGTGTCGACCATGATGCTCGTAACGAGCTTCACGTGCTCGGTATCATGGATGGTGTATGGAATGCTCACTCACTCTACGTATGTAGCCATGAGTAACGTTATCTGCATACTCACCAGCACAATCTCATTGTACCAGAAGCGTAAGTACGGGCTCTGCGATCGGTATAATATTAAAAAACGTGATGTTATTGTGGCAGGCGACGTAGTCTAACTTTGAGAAGATATCGTCCATTGAAACAGGCACGCCATGTACATGCCGGTGATATGATGCACAACTATTCAGAGCTACGTGTTTGCATAACAGGTTCCAGTACCCACGCATAACCCAACTCATCAATGTTAACGATTGGTTTAGCGGTCACCCTGCCTGATGCCATATCTACTGAAGTTACCTTAGCTACAGAAATGCTATCCCGAAACACACCACCTTCACCAGAGGTGTACAGTTCATCTTCAACATTCACCTTCTCGATAGCAGCATCACGTATCTCTATTGAGACCATTTCGTTTCTCCCGGTTCCTGACATAATCATATGAACGCCACTTTTAGTTTTGACAGGCACAAATATCTTTGGATTCGTAACAGGCAGCACCCTTGCGATTGCCCCTACAACATCGTATATCATACCTACAAGTCCATCACTCGATATAACAACTGAGCCGACGCGAGACCTTTTGTGTAATGCTGATATTATGACGAATGACTCGAACACAGACTTGTCGGTTCCAAGGACTTTTTCCATGGCATTAAACATGTTCGAGGTATGTTTCAGATTCATAATTTTCTTTAGTTCAACGAGCTCCTGCTCAACTTCATTGATGATGAGGATCTTACCCTTCAATTCATCAACCTTGAGTTTCAGCTCCTCGTTTTCCTGCTTGAGGCTAACATACCTGTGAACAATTTCAGGAAGCTCCTTAAACGCCACAACGAACCGTTTTACGGGCATGAGTACGGTAACCATACCGTGCTTCATCTGAGCAATAAACCAGACATCACAGATATCCAATGCTATTAATCCCAGCGAACACAATGCCAGCGTAACTGCTCTTTTAGTTCTAGCACCACCATTCCGCGATGCAAACCTGCGGAGCACAAAGAATAGCGAGCCACGCCATCTGGAAGTCACTCCCCCAACCTTAAAGCCTTTATCTTTGCGTTGAGCGTGTTCCTACTAATTCCCAAAAGCCGTGCACTCTTCTTCTTATTGCGATCAGTCAAATGAAGCGCCTTCTTTATGACGGCGTATTCAGCCTCTTTAACAACCGTACTATACAATCCAGAAATGTTGTCGGTACTCTTCTGCACTAAGAAAAAATTATCGAGGAGATTCTCTATGGCGGACGATACACTATGTGTCTTCATGATCGCCAAAAAAACCTTCAGGCACTATGACGCTAGTATAGCAACTTCAAACCCATCACTACACCATTTTTTCACGGCATGGTATTGACTCTCGAACATGGGGTCAAGCGCTGTTAGCCTCTCCAGCTTTCCAGACTTTGCATTCTTCACCCACGGATCGATTCCCCTAAACTTTGGAGTAAATTTCTTTACATCGTACTTCCTCCCAGGAATCTTCTCGTTATATTTCTCGCACTGCTTCAGGTTGGTATTAACTATGCCATCATCGGTCTTTACGAGCTTGGCCATCACTACGTCGTCAGTTGCAAACAAATCCTCCATGCGAATTAATCCGATTGCAAGTGCTCTCCGTAGTGCCGCAGAAAAATGTATGTTCATCGATGTATTCCATTTGGCTCCCCAAAAATTCTGCGTACAGTACAGAGACACGTCCGCAAATTTCTTGGCTAAATCCTTCCGCGAGAAGTACCAGTCTCCATCTTCAAACTTCAGATCCGACACTATCGCAGCTGCATCATCTTTCGATATGAGCCTGAGGATGACACCTGTGTGAATGTTGTACTGAATTCTGTCGGCACACATGTTTGGGAGGGGTTGTTCAAGACGTACATACCCTGCATTTTCCAGATCAAGATCATTGAAGCTCATTCCGAACTTTGTGAGCACAGCCTCTATCCCTGCTTTCTGTAAGTGGCTGAGATGGTTCTTGTCCTGATACGACTCCTTAACATTATCGTTTATGTCCTTGGCGAATATGTAATCTCCAACATGGGAGAACACAGTATGCGAGCTATCATGCAGTAACCCTGCAACCTGCTCCTTAAACAGAGCTTTAGCTTTCTTGAGGAGTACTAAGACTCCAACTGAATGATCGAATCTTGAGAATACTGGCAGTCGCGGTCCTACGTACCTCGGTGGGCCAGATTGGTCGATTCCCTTCAAACGCTGCATTACACCAGTATTCATAATCGTTACTAGGGCTTCTTCGCAATCATACGACTCGCCCCAAATCGTCTCGATCGTTTGCTTCGAATGGAGATGAAGATATATGCTTGCACCCACAAGCAACGCTACCATGAATGCCAACCAGATGAGTTGTTTTAGTTTAGAGATAGAGAGACACACGACACACCTCCGCTATTACTGATTTCGTAAGCGGACAATTATGATATCAGAATCAGATGCTTAACGTCAAGGATACGACCTGTGAGGAACTGACTACTTTTTTATTGTACACAAGTGCAGACACATCTGAGACAAAAGTGACTAATGCTGTGAACGGAAATATGTGTGTAACTCAGAGGAGTTTGAACTTCCGTTCATACCCAAAGGCCTCTAGAATGAGTATTAGATTCCGTAAGAAAATTTCACTGCAACAAAATAAGCATAGCAGAAAAATGTGCATAGAATTTGTTGTCAAACAATGACTCACCAGCTAAAGCTGGTGGAAGGTATGCTTGCAAAGCTATCAACGATACCATTGACTACTATACATTTTCACGAATTGGGATAGTGACAACGAAAGCTCCGCCGTGTTGCTGTTCGCTATCAACGCTGATAGTACCGCCATGCGCAGTTATTGCGTCCTTAGCGATGCTTAGGCCGAGACCTACCCCTACCCCTTCATAATGGGTTCTAGCACTATCCTGCCGGACAAATGGGGAAAATATATCCTCTGAGAGGCTTTTATCAATTCCGGAACCATCATCAACAAACCTTATCGTTACCATGTTTGCATCCTGAGTGAACGTTATGTGTATGTTGCTGGCATACCTCTTCGCGTTAGCAATGATATTACCGAATGCACGTTTCAGTGAAATACACCTCATCGGGATGTCCAAATCTGCTGCTCCGTTGATATATACTTTGAAATCATCGGAGGCGTAATCTCTGGATATTCCGCTCAGAAAGGACAGCAGATTACGTACCGTGAAGACCTCGTTGTTTTGCTCTGCTACGTGAATGGTGAAGCTCTCCGTCATCTTTATCATCATGTTGACATCGCTTGCAAGCCACTCTGTTTCCTTCGTTTTCGGCATTAATGACAACTGCAATTTCATCTTGGTAAGTGGCGTTCTGAGATCGTGCGAGATCCCAGCTAGCACTTTCAATCGCCTGTCCATAAGATCCTTCACTTGCTTTTTCATCTCGCAGAAAGCCTTTCCAGCAACTCTGATTTCATATGCCCCCTCTGGTTTATAATCCTCTGTGTCGATTCCGCGTCCGAACTCCGTCGCCGCCTTCGCTAATTTTTTTATTGGCCTTATCTGATTCTTCAGGAAGATGAGTGCTATAATAATAAGAAGAATCGCTGATGCGACTCCACTACCTAGAACTACTGGAATAATTTTCATGTACAGGTTCTTCCTGGAGAATGATATTTTGTAGAGATTATTGTTACTGTTGGATGGGACGTATATCTCCATGCTCTCATCGCATGTGTCGATATAATATTTTTCATACCCCCTCTTCACCAACGCGCTTCTCAAGACCCTATAGGCCTTGTGACTCTTGGAGATGCCTATCTTCTCGAGTCGCTTGTTGCTGATAACCTCAATCTTGATCTTCATGCTTTTCTTGATTACATTGATGTATCTGTCATCGCATCGCATATCAAGCAGCTTCGTTATCGCAATCGCTTCTCCAACCATCTGCCTTGATATGATTCCAAGAACTATCTGCGTATATTTCTCACTGAAGATGATGCTAACAACCAGCTGCGAGGTAACGACCGGAGTTATCAGGATTAGCAGGACCCTGAAAAAGATGCTTTTAGGCAACATTTTTTTTATTAGTAGCAACACGGAGAACGGTTATCCAGATTGGCAAACTGTGCATTATGTATCATATGCTCACTCTGGTGCGTGAAAAATATTTGGCTTCAATATGGAATATCTGGGGAGGACAGCGATCGTACTGTGTCTGTCTTTAGTGCTTATGAGCTCCTGCAAAAAAAGAAATATTCCTCACGGAGGGGACATCATAGCTGATCTGTTAGAAACGAACGATGTGATCACTGAGATAATCAACGAGATAAAGAATGGATATGCTAGTGATATCTCGAGGGAAAAGCTTGAAACTGGAGCAATAAACGGAATGCTACAGGTTCTTGACGAACACTCAGTCTACATAACTCAGGGCGAGTACGATGCATTTAACAAATCTACAAGGGGCCTATTCCTTGGAATAGGCATCGAGATAAAGCAGAATCAGGATGGAGTAGAGATCACATCGCTCATCGAAGATAGTCCAGCAGCAGTTGCCGGGTTAAAAACCGCTGATGTAATCACTCACATCAATGACGAGGATGTGTCACAGATGAGTATGAAGAGAATACTCTCGAAGCTCGGTTCTGACAGCTCTCTTGAGATTACAGTACACGTGTTGCGTAACAAAACTGACAGCTTAAAATTCAAGCTTAAGAAATCTGTCATTCAGCTTCAGAGTGTCAAGTTGGACTTCGCGGATGACATAGCGATCATTAAGATCACTCACTTCAACGAAGGAACGCTCGATGGTGTTTCGAGTGCTGTGAGGAAGTTACTTAAAAAAGATGCAAGGGGAGTGATCATTGACCTGCGTAATAACCCAGGGGGAATCATGGAGCAGGCGATCAGCACCTGTAACCTCTTCCTCACGAATAAGAAGATCATTGAGTTCAAATCCAGAAATGCTGACGAGAGTAAAATCATCTTCTCTGATGGTGATGATGTACTGAATGGCCTCCCGATGGCTGTGCTGATAGATTCAAATACCGCATCTGGTGGGGAACTCGTCGCATCGGCACTTGGTGATAACAAACGCGCAATCCTGATAGGACAGAAGACTTATGGTAAGGGCTCGTTGCAATCAATCATCCCAATTCCTGGACGCGGCGCGATTAAACTTACAGTCGCGTACTTCATCTCACCGAATGGAAACACCATCGATAAAACCGGCATTACTCCAGATATAGATATCTCGAGGGATGCATTGAAGCTACCGGTGATAGCTCAGGCTAACGAACAGCAAAGCGAGACTGTGGAGTACAGCAAGCAGCCAATCATACAGAGAGCTGTCGACATACTACACGGAGTCTCGGTACTCTCTGATGCGAGTGATAAGGAAGCTACAGCACAACAAACTGCCCAGGGCTAACGATCCCGATCCTGCCACCCCACATACACATACATGTATCAGTGTCTCTCAAACACGGCCCAACCGTAGATATCATATTTGGGTTCGACGAGATCCACGGAGCTGCTACCGCTGGTACACACGGCATCGGAGTCAATACCCCAAGTGCTGCTGCTGTTGCTGCTGCAACTGTTGGGTTTGAAAGTGTTGAGCACATTCCAAATGACGCGATGTTGAGCATTGGCACGAAGTCCATGATCGTCGCAACTGGCATCCCACAGATTAATACAGGAATCTTTGGGAGCACAACTAGTGGGCATGGAGTCATCCCGAATGAGCATTGACATATTGCGCCATTAACAACGACCGGCACTCCGTGCTATACCCCGATCATAAAAAGTCCATTGTCATTCGCGAGCTTCACTGTATCCTCGAAATCTAGAATCTGCGACTGCTCGGAGCCTACGGCAATGCCAACAAGGTTGGCCTCTCGTGCTTCGGTGATAGTATCCTTACCTATCGTTGGTAGATCGACCAATTGCTCCTGGCCGATCTTTGATAACTTGACCAACACACCACCTCTGTTGCTGGATAGCTTAAGATGCATGCAGCGCTCGAGGAGGCCTTTGGTTCCCTCGACGGCTTCTAATCCGAGGACTACTCCATCTTGCACAACTACTGCCTGTCCAACATCCGCCTTTGACATTGTATTGAGTACGAAAATGCCTCGGGCAATATCTTGAAGATCAGTTTCGGAGGGCTGCATCATTGTCATTACCCCACGTGGCGATAGCAAGGTATCGAGGATACTCTGCGGGCTTACAATGCTGAGTCCTTCCTTTTCGAGTAATCTCATTATGCCACTGAGGATCGAGTTGTCTCCCAGGAGAGCTCGTACTCCGAGCTGCTTCAGCCACTTCTTCCCGATAGAATCGAGTGAGAGTGACCTTAGGCTAGGACGTTTTACTCCACCGCAGAACAGCACAGATTTCGCGCCCGCTGCTCTGATGAAATCGAGGATCTGACCGATGTAGCCAATCTTAAATTTCTGGTATCCAGCTGGACCGAACCCATCGAGTGACACCACTACGTACTTTTTCTTAAGTGTGTTGAGCTTGGCAATAATCCGCAGAGGTAAGTCTCCACTGCCGGCTACGACAGCAATTACATCTGTATCACAACGCACGATCGTTCCATCTGACGCTGGAAGTGATTCTCGTTGTAACTGTGATGGTGTCGTCATTCGACGACCGCAACTTCATCCTCATGCCCTGGAGTCCCGGGGATATCTTCACCTGTCATCGTGTCGGCAACGGTTCCCGAGTTAGCACGGATAGCATTCTCGATCTCATCGGCAACGTTGGGAGTTGCCTTGAGGAATGAACGTGCCGCCTCTTTCCCTTGCCCAAGCTTTGTAGATTTGTATGAGTACCATGAACCAGATTTCTCGATGATCCCAGCCCTCACGCCGAGGTCTATTAACTCTCCAGTCTTGGAGATACCCTCACCATACATGATATCAAACTCTACTACCTTGAATGGCGGAGCTAGCTTATTTTTCACTACCTTCACTCTAGTCTGGTTGCCGAGCATCTCGTCTCTATCCTTGATAATCCCTATCCTTCTGATGTCGAGTCTAACTGACGTATAGAACTTCAAGGCATTACCTCCAGTGGTTGTCTCTGGGTTCCCAAACATCACTCCAATCTTCTGGCGAATCTGGTTTATGAATATCACCATGCAATTAGTCCTGGAGATCGACCCAGTCAGTTTTCTGAGGGCTTGACTCATTAGTCTAGCCTGGAGTCCCATATGAGAGTCTCCCATATCACCTTCTAGCTCCGCCTTAGGCACTAGAGCGGCTACGCTATCTACCACAAGCACATCAATCGCCCCACTCCTTACAAGTGTGTCCGCTATCTCTAGGGCCTGCTCTCCAGTATCTGGCTGTGATATTACAAGGTTGTTTATGTCGATGTTGAGCTTCCTAGCATAGACAGGATCCAATGCATGCTCTGCATCTATGAACGCACAGTTGCCCCCATTCTTCTGTGCATTCGCAATAACGTGAAGCGTAAGGGTAGTCTTACCAGACGACTCCGGACCATACACTTCAATGATCCGCCCTTTCGGAAAGCCACCGATCCCAAGGGCAATGTCCAACCCTATCGACCCAGTCGAAATAGACTCTATCTCTATAACCTCACGTTGGCCAAGCTTCATCACTGAACCCCGGCCAAACATCTTTTCTATCTGCTGCAGCGCGGCATTCAGCGCACTACTCCTGTCGCTACTCATGACTCTGTTCGATGTCCGGTTAAGTACATCCTAAATTGTACCTTGCCTTCTGGAGGCCTTGCAATGTGTTTGTCATGTTCATAAGACGTATGCCTGATCATGCTACGCATCGTCAACATCACCTGAAGGTACGGCCTCAGAGGATTGTAAGAACCTAACAAGACCTGGTAGGAATGCAAATGCATCTACTTCCGCTGGTGAAACACCGGCTCGAAGGAGTATCAGGCGCTCTGGTGAGAGGTTTTGTCCATAATGGGCGCCACACACCGGTGCATATATTATATCTTTTGTCCCTTCGACTGCAATTTGTGATTGTTGAACCAGGCATACACCAGTTTTAAAATTAAATCGTCCTGTCTCCGATGCTGCGTTACCGCACATACTACATGTTGCTAATAACCAGAATTCCCGGCAACCAGGTAATGTACGTACCCCAATCGTTCCGGGAAACTCTCTCCTATCGGAATCTCGTGCGAGACCTGCAAATACTATTCTTATCTCGCCCCCATATTGTACAGCTACAACCTGCGTAATTCTCCAGAACTCCTGAACTTCCACTACTGTGAGGAACTGGGCTTCGTCTACTATTACTACCACTACTCCCACTGTGCTCGCCGCAGCGACGAGTAATTGTTGGTATGTCTTACCCGACCCTTGGTACGGCACTACGAAATCTGCGGGGAATTGCTGGGTGGGAACGCATCGGCTTCTAGTCCGTACCTCCTGTTTTCCCAAAAGAGCGGACACCCCGACTAGACATGGGATGCTTAATCTCCGTAGGGCCAACACTGCGTTTACTAAGAGTTCCGACTTCCCAGATGTCATTGGCCCCATTAGGCTACATACTGAGACACCAGATGTTATATCTGGATTCAGTATAGCTCTTGTCAAGGGATGATTGGGTTCCTGGCAACCGTCTTG
>JAITIT010000050.1 GCA_031279295.1 Holosporales bacterium
GTTACGGTGCCAGTAACATCTGTGGTCCTAAGTGTGAATGCCCATATTGTTTTGTTGAGCAGTTGCCTGTACACTGTTGGTATCTTTTACAATTCTGCGTTACTGATATTAGTGTCTTCTGTGTTACCGCGAACGCGACCTGAATGGATTAAAGCCAAGGCATCGGGTTCAAATAAGTTTGAGCATACTATTGAGATCATTAAATCCTGCGGAGTCAATACGGTTTGCGAGGAGGCGCTGTGCCCGAATATATGTGAGTGCTGGAAAAACAAAACAGCAACGTTCTTAATAATGGGGAATGTGTGCACACGAGCGTGTGGATTCTGCAATATAAAATCTGGATGTCCATCGAGCCTCGATCCGTCAGAACCACGTAGGATTACAGAAGCTGTCAAAGCTCTCTCTCTGAAGTATGTTGTGATAACGTCTGTGACAAGAGATGACATACAAGACGGTGGAGCATCGCACTTCGCATCGGTAATCAGCGCAATTAAGGAGATGCTACCAGACACAAAGATTGAAGTCTTGGTTCCCGATTTCAAGGGAGACGCCGCAGCAATACAGTTGGTTGTAACAGCAGGGCCTACAGTCTTTGCTCACAATGTTGAGATCGTGAGGAAGCTACATAGCAAGGTTAAGAAGTCACCATCTGATTATGATACGTCATTGAACGTCCTAAAGACCGCGAAAGAAATGTGCAGCGAGGCTATCACAAAGACTGGGTTAATTGTTGGGGTAGGAGAAAATGACTCAGACATATTCGAAACCATAGATAACGTAGCTGCTCATAATATCGATATCCTGACAATTGGGCAGTACCTGACGCCTACAACGTATCATTATCCGATTGCCAGATACGTAACCATTGAGGAATTCGACACATACGCAAAGTACGGTAAAAAATTAGGAATCAATGTTATCGCTGGGCCGCTCGTTAGATCATCGTACAATGCACTCGAAACTTACAAGCAAGCATGTCACCAGAAATAGCCCTATACACTATCGCCATACTATCTGGAATCGTAATCGCTTATCAGGATATCATGACTGGAAGAGTAGGTATCGTTCCATTAATTTGCTTCTTTCTATCCTGTATCGCAACGTCTTACATTAGGAAAGAATGCTGCCACGTGTTGATGGGGGTGATAATTATTGCTGGTATTACGATGTTTCTTGTGAAGGGAACACACGCAATTGGAGCGGCCGACTACGTCGTTGGAATATCGCTTGCTAGCGTTATGACGACGTCACATATGTGTGCTTTTCTCATATCATGCGGTCTGTTCGGACTTGTGGTACACATTGTTCTAGCCTCTAAGAAGATCCCATTTACTCCCGTGATGTTAGCGGCATATGTGATAACGGAATTTGTTGTGTACTACTAGTCACCCTCTGCATCGGGCTGTAACCAAATAGCTCCATACACATCTATGATCCAAGACAGTAATTTAATCGTTCTCCAATAATCTCTTGCAGTTCCTCTATGCTGATTTCAACTTTTCAAAGTACATTGAGTCACATCTGTGTCGTGTCTGCTCCTTCTGCGCCTTGAATATCCTAGGTAATCCTTCCACAGGAAGGGTGTTAGCTCATTCATCAACACACCGCTTCATCAACACATCACTTTATAGTGTATCTAAAATCTCCAGAGTTCAGATACATCTCTTGGAGTCATTATCACGAGTTCATTGAATCAAAAAAATCATCATTGGTTTTGGAGTACTTGAGCTTCTCAATGAGAAATTCCATGGCTTCTGTAGTCCCCATAGGGTTAAGGATGCGCCTGAGTATCCACATCTTAGACATCTTTGTCTTGTCTTTAATGAGGAGTTCCTCTTTGCGGGTGCCAGACCTGTTGATATCTATTGCTGGGAACACTCTCTTGTCTGAAAGCTTTCTATCCAAAATGATTTCAGAGTTACCGGTACCCTTAAACTCCTCAAAAATTACGTCATCCATGCGAGATCCGGTTTCGACCAAAGCAGTTGCTATGATTGTAAGAGACCCACCATCCTCTATGTTCCGCGCTGCCCCAAAGAACCTCTTTGGGCGCTGTAGGGCGTTTGAGTCTACTCCACCTGTCAGCACCTTTCCAGATGATGGCACAACCGTATTGTAGGCCCTTGCTAGCCTCGTAATAGAATCCAGTAGGATGACGACGTCCCTCTTGTGTTCGACCAACCTTTTGGCCTTCTCGACTATTATCTCAGTTACTTGTACATGCCTCGATGCCGGCTCATCGAACGTGGAACTAATTACCTCACCATCAACTGATCTCTGCATGTCCGTCACTTCCTCAGGTCTCTCATCAATCAAGAGCACGATAAGGTACACGTCCGGGAATTTGGTGGTGATAGCCTGAGCAATTGTTTGCAGCATGACTGTTTTTCCAGTCCTGGGAGGGGCGACTATCAGAGCCCTCTGTCCTTTACCTATCGGAGCTACCAAATCAATGACTCTCTGCGTGAAGCAGATCTTGTTGTTCTTGGATTCATTCGGTAGTTCCAGACTTAGCATCTCGTCAGGATACAGCGGTGTCAGGTTGTCAAAGTTGGTACGTCTACGGATGTTCTCAGTATCCTCAAAATTTACTTTCGTAATCTTGATGACGGAGAAGTACCGTTCTGATTCTTTCGGTGCTTTGATTCGGCACTCAATTGTGTCTCCGGTCTTTAAGCCGAATTTCTTGACGAACGCTGGTGATACATATACATCATCCGGACCTGGAAGGTAATTCGATTCAGGTGATCTCAAGAATCCAAACCCATCCTGAAGGATCTCGAGCACCCCAATGCTTGAGATCGGGATGTCCGCCTCGGATACTTTCTTCAGTATCGAGAAGACGAGATCCTGCTTGCGCATTGTATGTGGATTCTCAACGTTATGTTCAGTCGCATATTCCAAAAGCGCCGGTAGCGATTTTAGCTTTAATTCTTGAAGATTCATCATTGTTCCTTAAACGTAAATGCTGTGGCGAAAGCCTTACATGGCGCGGAGAAACCGATTGACCTCTCTTGCCGATTGCAATACACTGTGCAGTGTACTACATTTTTGGCCTATGTCAAACAAGCTTTTTTAGGTGACTACATGAAAAAAAACATCCATCCCGACTACCATACCATTTCTGTCATTCTGACGAGTGGTGAAAAATTCGAGACAAAGTCTGTGTATGGGAAAGCTGGAGATACCATTCACCTTGACATAGACCCATTTACACACCCAGCATGGACAGGCGCAGGACGGAGACTCGTAGACTCAGCAGGACAGATCAGCAAGTTCAACAAGAGGTACAGCATCAAGAAGCCGTAGCGCCGCAGCTAATAAGGCTATGGGAAATGTACATCGCAAGTGGGGATATTAAGACCGGTAGTCGAATATATTATGGTTAGCTATACCGCAGATCCGCGGGATATGTCCCGCGAGTATCTTACATCAGCTCCTGGATTCTTAAGATGGCCGATACCTCGTCAATCTTCAGACTAGCTCCACCTACCAACACACCAGAGATCTCGTCCACCCTCAAGATATCGAGGGCATTTGTGGAAGTAACGCTACCACCATATATTACCCTTGGAATCTTATACCTCTGCTGCAGACGCACCGCAGTTTCCCGGATATCAGCTGCACTAGGAAGACATCCGGTGCCTATCGCAGAAACTGGCTCGTAGGCCAGTATAATTTTATCGTGATAGACTTGCAATAATGACTCAGTCTGCTTTGTAATCTGAGACTCATAGTCATCTGACACGCACAGGATTGCGATGAGGCCGCATCGTGTTGCATTTGCTAGCTTCACGTGAATCAATTCAGCTTCAGCCCCGTCTCCATGAGAACGTCGCTCGCTGTGCCCTAGTATCACGTATCTGATTCCGATGTCAACCAACATATCGGCTGATATTTCTCCTGTATGCGCACCGAAGCCACTGTATGTCGAACAATCCTGAGCCGCCAGCCTGAACCGCGGCTCCTTAGAAGCTGCATATGCCAAGAAAATATCTGGCATGGCAATCACCAGATTCCAGCAAGCAGTATCATTTGGCAAATGAGCAGCAATGGAAATGAACGAGTCGATCAACTGGATGCTGCCATTCATCTTCCAGTTGCAGATGGTAAGCTTAGGCATACATAACGGCCAAAATATGAGGTAATTCATTAGGAATGATACAGCAATTAGGTACCACGAGTGGTATCACAAAATGTGTGGATCAGCATATCAAAGATAGAGCGAGGTCTCTATTCACTAATAGTAACATAACACTGTAGCAATAGAGGAAGCGGTAGGGTCACAACCGTTACGCTTAGCTCGCAGGAGGGCACGATGATTGTTGTCTCCACTTATGTTTGGTGAGGGCAGTCTGGTAGATTTGGCCATCATTCTTGAGATGAATGGGTTGTATACGCACGTCAAATGAAGTAGGAGACAGGAGTGGAGATACACTGGAAAGAATATGAGATAAGCTAAATGGTACCGTAGGAATAGCATGCACAGATGGTAATCCAACGTACAGAAGCAAGAGTTTGAAGATGTTGAAGCTGAGCGTTAGGTATATGTTGCTTCGCCATAGCTACCTTGGTTGTCGAAAAACTGCACCACTTTGGTGCCAACCAGCACACCATCCGGAATAGTGAAGCTCGTTACGATTTGTCTATTCGCACCAGCTATGTTTAAGAGATCTGGCATTATTTTGTATCTCTGATGGAACCACTGGTTACAACCCGATGCCGTTCAGGCAACTGCTCTCGTGGCAACACTGATATCGATGAGTCAGATTGCCTGAGAAAGCTGGAACTACAGTATCTGCGATGCTCATGCATCTGCAAACCGCCGAGAAGTATGGCACGAAGTTTAAGGAAGTACTAGAGGAAATTGGACCATCTGCTAAAGAGTTGATGAAGAAAATCGGTGAAGACGCCCAGGATACAATCCAACAAAAACACGCCAAGCTGCTCGTAGATACTTTCAGAAAAAACTATCAGAAAGATGCGGCGCTTTCAGATGTCAAAATTACGCTGGATATCGACCGCTGGAGGGTCGTTGAGACACAGTCTAAGACCGATAGTCGAACAAATGCCTTTACCCAATCTTCAGTACCCCCTGCACTGCTGTAACCCCAGCCTGGAATTGTACCATAGATGCCTTTATTACAGTTGTAGCAGCAGACGTAAATTCCATTGTTATCTTGGCTTCAATTTTTATACCTAGCCCGGATATCGTAACAGTTGTCGTTACATTCATTTTGCAAGTGAGACATGAAACTTCAAACCCAGTCTTTGCATCAAACTTGATGTCTTGCATGGCGGTTACAAAAACGGAATCTTTGGAATCCACTAATACTTTTCCACTCGATTCTATCATCACGGCTCCTTGAGCCTTCATGGTTATGTCACCTGATGCAGATAACGATATGTTTCCCTTTACGTCTGCTATTAAGTCACCGTTGGAGAGAGTGAAGGTATAACTACCACTTTTCACTCTTACGAACTGGTTACCCTCATCAATGGTAATCTCGTAATCTCCTTTCCAGAGTGTGAGACTATGATTACCTTCTGCAACTTCGATGGCGTACGTAGTGGGCTCATCCCCACTGTTTATTCCACTCACAAGTGTGCTAAGTTTCCCTAAGCAATGAAGGTGTACTTCCTCCTCTCCCTTCTTATCCTCAAAGCGTAACTCACTGCTGCCGCCCCCACCTTTAGAAGAGCTGGTGAAAAATGCCGAGACAGTTGGACTGCTTTTGGGGTAGTCAGCAGGTGGCTTGTTGACGCCGTTATACAAACATCCTACTATTATCGGCTGTTCTGGATCACCATCCATAAATGCAACCATTACCTCCATTCCTACGCGCGGTATGATGAGGCTACCAAATCCATTACCTGCCCAGCCTTGTGCAACCCTTACCCAACACGAACCTTGCCCACTAGAATCCCAATGAAATCTAACCTTTACCCTTGCTCCTTCATCGCAGAATATTTCCTCCCCAGATGTTCCCACAACAATCGCAGTCTGGCAGCCGTAGATCCTGTTCTTGCTGCATGCAAATACAGGCCTAAACGGTATTCCCTCCGGAATGGCCTCAAAAGAACAACGGAAAAGCGGTATGCCAGGATCAGCTGGTAGTTGGTGAATGTGGAGATTAATCGATATCACAACAAACCTCCCGTTATGAAGATCAATTGGCGATCCGGATATCTCGATCGTAACACCAGGAAATATGTGTGGGGAGTAAGTGTGCCCTCTTAGTACCAGCGCAAGGGAGTTAATGCCTTCAAGTCTGAATCTCGATACGGCATCCCCATATTGTTTGTCGATGAATGTTTGGCCGTAGTGTTCCTCAAATCCAATTGTCCATGGACTGGATCCAAATGATGCTGTTCCGGTAACTACTGCTGACTTCATCTCATCGTAGGCGAACGAACTGACTGATCCACAATTCTCAACCCTGGAGAGAGTGAGTCCGTGAACAACATCAGCCGGATACACAAACTCTTGTGCTACAGGCATAAACCTTAGACCGATAACATGATCTGCTGGTGCAACTCCGTCCATGACACACAAAGTTTCGTCCCAAAAATAGTAGGCCAGTCCTCTTTCCGCTAGCAACCGCGTTACAACATCGAAGTCACTATCCCGGTACTGTACGATATATGGTCGCTCTGAGACCCAACCTGATCGCAACTCCATCTTAAACTTTGATACCCCTCCTTCCTTCAAGATGGTTCTCACTACTGTCTCTGGTGACTGCTCATGAAAGATACGGTACCGTTTCGTGTTTCTTAGTACCGCGAGTCTCGGGACTATTGTAAGGTGTACAAAATAACCAGTATCCCCATGTGGACTGGGAATAAGCTCTATGGCAGCAGACTCCACAACCCCTGACAAGTCATTCTGATCTCCGGATTCTTCAGCATTAAAGAGTAATGAGACCTGTTCCCCTGGTAGCGCATCCAAATTGATTGGCTGACGTGTATGGAGTAACACTCTATGTAACGGGAGCATAGATATCTTCGATGCTATTTCTGCATTCGCTACAACACAATCCTCTGGGAAAGCAGGACACAGCACCTTCACTGGCAGGTTCTCTTGACTACTAGGAAATATCGAGTTTTTCGGGAATGTCACGTTCTAGGATACACTGACGTGGCTGGCAACGTCAGTGAGTGTAGCAGAAAATTGGATACCGTTAAACGACGCCGGACACACTCTTTGTTGTACGAGATCGTGGCATGTACGCCGTATTGATATTCAGTAATCCATCCATACTAACGGAGCTTGCCAGGAGGGCATGGTGCACATGACTGAAGCCTATATCTCCATCTCGCCGGAATGTGCACCGCTCCCGGCGAGATAGATATGTGCTTTCTTTCTAACTCCCGTCGCCCCCCTCCTCTCCGTGGGGGGGTCTGGGTAGTCGCTGTCCTTTGTGGATCGCATTGTTTCGTCGCGTCCTTCCGTCGTGCCTCTTTTGACTTCGTTGGTGTTCTCACTTCACTGTCGTCGGTGCTTGCTTGAATCCTCCGTTGTTCCTTCGTGTGGCTGCGTTTGCGGGTCCCTTACCTTCTCGCTCCCCCCTTAGCTACTTGCCCATGTATTGGTCCAGCCTCGCTCTTGTTTCCCTTGGCGGTTCGCCTGCCTGCGGTGCTGGGTTCGGTGCCGCTGTCGGTATCGCGCCAG
>JAITIT010000058.1 GCA_031279295.1 Holosporales bacterium
AACTACCGGCTCTGGACCGGTCAACCCTGGTTCGAATCCAGGTCTCCCAGCCACTTGATAAAAAGTATTTAGCTCATACCTATAGCAGCACTTCCTTAATGGGCGCAACGTACAATAACCCAATGCTGGGACCTAGCTCACTGATCTCGATGAAGTAAGATGCCCATAGTAGTTCATGGATGGAACTGTAGTCAGATTTCTCCAAGTATGTTGGGAAGCAACCTCCAGCAGAATGATAGTCTCACCAGACACACCACAAACAGCCCACTGAAAGAGAGGCCTCACTGATGGATGACAGAACTACCACCACACTAACGAATTTACTGTGAATATCGGTTGGCGTTCCTCGGTACGTAGTCTATTTGCGAGCAGCAGTAACTTGGTCTCAGAGATTGGGTGACCATCACAAATGTACCCCTCATTTTCTCCACCGTAGTACTGGTAATCTCGATTACTGAACTTCGAGATTTTGTGTCCCTTAGACCTGAGGTAATGTACTACACCATCAATGTCGATCGGTACCTCATCTGGGTACATTCTCCCGGTAATGCGAGAATCCATACTAAGTATATGGTGATTACGAGGCTTGTTGCGACGCGTTAACCCAACGAATCTCGATCGTGTTCCTTTACGCCTTATTCCAGCTCTGCTTAAAAATTTGTTAACCGCTGTCTCTGATCTACCAATCTCGTCGGCGATTATCTTAATACGTTTCCCGGTTGCAAACTTGTACCTGAGCAAAGTGATCTCTTCGTCTGTCCATTGATTACGCCTTGTGCATGTTTCAAATGCTGACATCTTGCTCGCCTCGGTTAAATGGACCACATATAACTATCTTGGCAAATAGAAAATGTTTTCTCAAAATAAAAATTAGCCCATGAAATTTAAAAAATATTTTAGGCAATTTTTATAAACTATTGGTATTTTTATTACCGTTATCACTATGGCTATGAAAGCTACAGCCGGGCTAATATCCCAACGTCTTCAAACCAACGCTTACGACAACCCTAAGGAGTACCGCCAGTATGAGTGCTAGTATCTTAGTAGAGAAGCTGCCGAAGTAATTGGAGTACGTCACACATAATAGGCAGCAGACGAGTAGCCATAGCATTGCAAGCTCAATCACTACGAACAGTGATACAGCACCATTGTGTTCATGGACATACACAAACTCAGAATCGTTGCTTCCGTCGAATCCGCACTCGTACGAACTACACTTACCGTTGCTATTTATCTTAGGAAGCAGTACGGTAATCCTGGAAATCACTATCGCACACACGGCTATGAGCCCGGCCAGTAGAATTACCAAGCTGGACGTTGATAACTCGCTAATCGATAGCACTACTTTCTTTTCCTAAAGCACGAAGGGATATCAAGCTCATCATTATCATCATCAGCCTGGTTCACTAGAGCCGATCTACGCTGATCCTGCTGTAGCTTGTCGTTGTCATACTCGTAATCGTCATAACGCCGCCGCGTCCTCGATGTAAACTTACCAAAGAACGAGGATGCTCTCCTCTTAGGTTGTTCATTAGAAAATTCACGGAGAGACTCACTACGTGAAACATCATTGATGTTATCCAATGGCTCATCTTTCGATACATTTTCGGTATCACGTTCACGGAATGTTGCTTGCTTTATGGTGGTCTCATCGAATGACTTTAGGTTATCAGTTCCATTCTTACGACCGAACGATACCACGGACGCAACGTCCTTTCCTTTGAACATGTGATCATGTTGTACACCGATGCCGGTCGCGACCACAGATACCCTAATTTTCCCGTTCAGCCTCTCATCAAATGTTGATCCAAAGATGATGTTTGCATCAGAGTCAACCTCATCCCTAATCCTATTGGCGGCCTCATCCACCTCGAATAGCGTCATATCATATCCGCCCGTGATATTGATTAGTACACCGCGGGCTCCCTGAAGGGATACATCATCGAGTAGCGGATTTGATATAGCCGCCTCAGCAGCATCAAGAGCACGCCTATCTCCATCCGCCTCTCCAGTCCCCATCATCGCCTTTCCCATCTCGCTCATCACGGCTCTTATGTCGGCGAAGTCCAGATTTATGAGACCAGGCATTATCATAAGATCTGTAACTCCGCGGACGCCGGAGTACAGTACATTATCTGCCATCTTAAATGCATCCGCGAAGGTGGTGTTTTCGTTGGCTAGTCTGAATAAATTTTGGTTCGGAATAATGAGGAGAGTGTCAACATGCTGTTGCAGCTCATCGATACCACCTTCTGCTATTCTGGATCTATTGACCCCTTCAAACATGAATGGCCTCGTCACAACTCCAACAGTCAAGATGCCAGCATCCTTCGCAATCTTAGCGATTGCCGGAGCAGCTCCAGTACCTGTTCCACCTCCCATGCCAGCTGTGATAAACAGCATATTAGCGCCATCTATTGCCTTCAGGATTTCACTCGCAGATTCTTCAGCGGCCTCCCGACCGACATCCGGCTTAGAGCCGGCGCCTAATCCACGTGTAACAGATAGACCAAGTTGTATCCTGTGATTCTGTGGAGCCAACGATTGCTTCATTGCTTGAGCGTCAGTGTTTGCAACGACGAATATCACCCCCTCCAGATTTGATCGTATCATGTTGTTGACGGCATTCCCACCGGCTCCACCCACGCCAACCACAACAATCTTAGGGCCTAGTTCTTGCTGCTCTGTGTGCTCATCAGTCTCATACTTGTTCATATCGGAAGCACGCAAACCCACCTACTTAGGGTAACAGTATACATCTGTTCTACTGTGATGGAAACCACAATGTCGCCACTGTATTGGTTCAACTGATTTAGGACAGCCTCCATACGGAAGTCTAGACTGCAACCGATGCGGGTCTAATGTACATCGGGTACATGATAGTAGTGCGCTTGTTCAATTGTCAGATGTATTTCGTGGAGATACCGCGCTCTCAGCGAGTACTCACTTGCGACGCATCAACCGGTCTAGCTCTGTAATTCTGGCCTGTTGCTCTGTCTCTAATGCTTCTTTTTTCGCATACGTTGCTTCTCGGGATATATTTCTAACAGCGGCTATCTCCTCCGCGACTTTCGCGTACTCGCCAAGCGCTTCACTGTTTGTTTCCATGGTATATGCTATGAGTGCGCTGGCTGCTGCGAGGTCTGTCAACCCGTCTAGATTGTCCAGCTCACGGCCACGTTCTCTTAGTATGCCCTCGATTTTGTTTATTGCAATGCACATATCCGGTCCACACATATCTGGTCCATATACGTGCACAAGGGCCTGCTTCATTGGCTCCACGAGTTTAGCGTCGTACAATCCAGTCTTGAGCAATTTCCAATACATTCTCATGACTCTGGTTGGGTCTCTATGCCTACTGTCTACTATCTTCTCTGCCAGCCGTACTTTCTGCTGCCAGATGCCATCTTTTACTGGTGGGACATACATACCAGGGCGCTCCGTGATTTCCCTCACTGTATCTCGAAGAGTCATTATCTCCATCACCTCACTGTTATCTGTGCCGATTGCAAACACCGCATATACATTAGCGACAGTCGGCTCACTACCAGTAAGTGCCCTGTAATAAATTTCTACTCCATTATCAAAGAGCTTCGTAGTCGCCGGATTTCTCGCTATCAGAACACTGCCATTTGCTGACGTACCAACCATCATCATTGCAATTGATATCGCTCCACCCAATTTCATTATTTTGCTCTCTGCATCTCTCCCACCTGCTTCAGATTGAAGTGTATCACATAGCATCCAACTTGTCTAATAGCTTCTTCAAGGTGAACGCTTCCCAAGTGCTTAACATCTTGGTACCTCCTTATTTGTCCTTCTTTCCTTAAACATGGGGAGACACAGCACTTACGTTCTTCCATTGCATTCTCTCCTCCTTGAATCATAACATGAACATAGAGCAACATATCTTCAGGTGTTAGCTTCCAACTGTCTAGGTTCAAACACATGTGAGACAAGAGTGATTGATGTTGTGAAGGTGGAGTAGAGAGGATGTTTATAGTGATACTAATATGATAGAGGATACAGTATGTGGAATACAAGGTATAACACATATAGACCCCA
>JAITIT010000011.1 GCA_031279295.1 Holosporales bacterium
ATCGAGTGCTCGACAATGTCCAGAAAGTATCTTGGTGATCGTTTTGATATCCACGGAGGTGGAATTGACCTTGTGTTCCCACATCACGAGAATGAAATAGCTCAATCATGTTCCCTAAACAAGCAGAGCACAATGGCAAATTACTGGGTACACAATGGACACCTCAGCATCAACGGAGCAAAGATGTCTAAGTCAGCCGGAAACTTTTTCACTGTAAATGACATGCTCCAGAAGTACGATGGAGAGGTCATTAGAATGGCCCTATTAATGACTCATTACTCAGCCCCCCAGAGCTTCAGCGTAGATACACTGAACCAGGCAAAGAACATACTAGATCACTGGTACTCGTCAATTCAATCTACGACATATGTGGAAACGGACGAAATCATCCAGGATGTCCTCGATGCATTGTTAGACAATCTCAATACTCCTCTCGCGATATCGACTTTGAGTAGGGCAAGAGAAACCGGAACAATCAACCAGCACTTCGTTGCAACGTGTAGGAATTTGCTAGGTGTAATGATGAAGGATCCTGAGGACTGGTTCTGTAATGTATCCGATAGGCAGAGAGAATGGATTAACTCCAAGATCGCAGAGAGAGCTGAAGCAAAAAGACTCAAAGATTACGTAACAGCTGATGCCATAAGAGATGCACTTTTAGAAGGGGGAATCACAATTGAAGATACAAAAGATGGATCAACTTGGAAGGCAAACACATAGAAGCCTCCACCTATTCATCGCATCATTTCTCCGGATCGGTATGCTCTCAAAGAGGATGCCAGGAACGGTAGGATCGATTGCGGCAACCATTATTGTTCTAGCGTTACCTATGTCGGAGCTATTAATGATTGCACTTGCAGCAACAACTCTAATCATCGGAACACTCTCGTGCTCAGCATACCTAAGGCAGCATGGAGATGACAGAGACCCTGCGTACATAGTGATCGATGAGGTATGTGGTATATTCCTTGGAAGCTCAATTATCTACCACTTTGGACTGAAATCCATCGTGGCGATCGTATGTAACTTCGCGCTATTCAGACTCTTCGACATTACAAAGCCTCCTCCAATTAGGAATATAGAGGCTGCACTAAAGAACATCAATAAAGCAGCTGGATTTGGTATAATGCTCGACGATGTTCTGGCTGCATGCTTTGCATCGACCACCCAGATATTATGGAGCGTTCTATGGGAAAGATAAGGCTGCTAAGCGATGAAATCATCAACCAGATCGCGGCTGGTGAGATAGTTGAGAGGCCATCTTCTGCACTAAAAGAAATAGTGGAAAACTCTATCGATGCAGGAGCCAGAAATATAGATGTATTCCTGAAGGGAGGGGGAAAGGAGAAGATAGTAGTCGAGGATGATGGCGTTGGTATGTCAGAGGAAGATCTAGCGATGTCAGTTAAAAGACATGCTACATCAAAACTTAATTCAAACAACTTGTTCGACATAATGAGCTACGGCTTCAGAGGAGAGGCGCTTCCATCAATAGCATCGGTTAGTAACCTCTCGATAGAGTCAAGAGGACGTCGGATTTCTGTGAGGTTCTCGGAAGAATCAGGGGTATATCCATCCTCGATCAATCGTGGCACCATCGTTACGATCGAAAATCTATTTGGTAAGATACCAGCACGCCTGAAGTTTTTGAAGTCCGACAAAGCAGAGCTAACACACTGTCTTAGCGTCATTGAGAATTTTGCGCTCGTGAAAAACAACATAAACTTTATCACTCGATCTGATAATAAGACACTCTCGTTATTCAACGGAGACTCCATTGAGGATAAGGTGTCGAAAATTGTCGGGTACGATATGTTCAAGAGGGCCATTTACTTCTCAGAAGACGGAAACTCGATGTCGGTCAATGGATACCTATTCCATCCGATGGATAACAGGCACTCACAGAGCTCTCAGAGGGTCTTCGTAAACAACAGAGTCGTAAGCGACAGAACGGTATCAATCTCAATAAGGAATGCCTACAAAGATCTCATACCAAGTGGACGGTTTGCTATAGCCGTGATGTTCATTACGATCGATCCGTTCCATATTGACATCAACGTCTCTCCTACAAAGTCAGAGATCCGATTCAGAGATAGTGTTGGTGTTCAAAAATTTATTACATCTGCGATATCAAAGAATCTCACAAAGTTCGATAGGACAGCTGTGGAGATGTACATACCAACACAACGGGAACACCGGGTTGCTGACCCGCCACGAGTAGCGCTATGCGAATACGCCAAAGACGGCGCCACCAGTCTCGTAGCAATTGAACACGTAGACCCACAACCAATGATAATTACTCGTGAACAAACTAATCCATCCATCAATGAAAAGGAGGAGCAGAACATCTTTGGAAAGCCTATAGCCCAGCTCTTTGACTCATACATAGTCACTGCCATTGACGATGGAATTCTGATAATAGATCAACACGCAGTCCACGAGAAAATCACTCAGCACAGGATGATGAAAAGCATCAACGTTGAGAACAAGCGATTCATTGCAAGGACCGAGGTACTGCATCTCTCAGACTCAGAAGTCGACATTGCAAGGAAGACTATAGATCACATGAACTCATGTGGGTTCGCCGTTGAGATCGCGCAGAAGTCGATCATCGTATCAGCCATTCCTCAGATCATAAGCATATCAGAGGCACTAGTGTTTATAAGGAATGTTATCGAGAATCATGAGATAGCAGATGATATCAACATACTAGATAATATGAAGCACAAGATAGCAAACATAGCATGTCACAACAGCATCAGGTTTGGGAGACGCTTGTCAATAGACGAGATGGCAGCAATAACAAAGCAGATGGAGGAAACACCATCAATTCACCAGTGTAATCACCACAGAACCAGCTTCGTGAAAATTACAAAGACACAGCTTGAAAAGATGTTTGATAGGTAGTGGGAAAACCTGTGATAACATGTGGAGCTTTTATGCATAACCAGGCAGCTGCTATGATGATCCACATTAATGCACAGATACAGAAAAGCTATCCACACAACAGTTAACATCGATTGTTAGTCCGGCAACTGGGCTCATGAGCCGGATCTGCGATAGCTAAAGCCACGGGGAGGTAACTTATCAACACACCAAATACCACTACCATTAACTTAATATATAGTATTAGAACTTGTTCTGGATAGCGGCTGGAAACTACATTCAACATGGTGGCATCCCCCATGTGGTCTTCCATCACTGTATGGTAAGTGCCATCAGGGACCTACAGATTATCGATAATAGTACGCTTAGTGAAGCAGCAGCGGAAATATCTTTAATCAAATTAGTTACGGTTTATTAATTTTTCTGTGCAATACTTAATGTATATCTGTTGGTCAATGGTTTGGGTACAATGAGAACAACACATTTGGCAATAAAGGTGATGTCTATATGTTGCTTACAAATGCACATCAACGTACATTATGCGAGCACGGTCAGGGCATCGAGAATGGATAAAGTACAGGTGGTAGATTGCGAAGCCGAAGCCAGCACAGCATACAGGAAGTTCAACCAGGGCGAGAGCTGTTACCTCGTTCCGCGATGGCAAAGACGGAAGGGGGCGACGAAGTACGCTATCCACATGCAAGAATCCATGTTGGAGAGAGATAGACAGTACATGCTGATGCTGGCAAACGAAAGGAGCTATTGTCCTATCATTGCGGTAAGTAATACCAGGACTGGACGATTAGCGAGCGTAGTGGTTAATTCCGGATTCGCTAACATGGTAGAACACGGCATGGCAGCTAACGACAGAATTCCAAATCCAAACGTGCCGGCATCATTACGACTCTACTGCGAAGGAACGGTGAAGCTATACGGTGATAATCGGTATTTCGACGCTCCTGATACTTTAGTAGACATAATCGGCGAGGGGGCGCACGTGATTATCCCATGGCAGGGATCGATGTTTGGGACTGATGTAGTAGTGAGGGGGGGCGCAAGACTTGTGTATGGCGAGGGAGCCGTAACCACGGGCATCAAGTCAACCGGCACGGTAAGCATAGAAGAGCTGGGCAGCATGATAATAACTGCGAACACAAATTATAGCATCGGTCCTGGACATGCGCTAAACCTACAGAGGAGCAAGCACTGCGCGTGCTACTAAGGCTCATCATCATGAGATGCTTATAGACAGCCATATCGTGACAGACATACGCAAATGGTGCCCAGAGCCGGAATCGAACCAGCGACACAGAGATTTTCAGTCTCTTGCTCTACCAACTGAGCTATCTGGGCAATTAATCGATTCTACAGCATTGTGTAGAATTTGTCCATCAAGAGCTCAGTGAAAAATAACAACTCAGGCGGATTTCCCAAGCTCTTGCTGTAGCGCTTAATCTTTCTTTGTCAATCCCAATCACCTCATCACTCCTCCCCACCCCCCTCAATATCCTCATCACCATTCATACTTCCTTAACCTTTCTCCCCTACCATACATATATGTAAGTTATCCTGGGGAGGGAAACCCAATGAACAAGTTAGTACTACTATCAACAA
>JAITIT010000060.1 GCA_031279295.1 Holosporales bacterium
ACCACTGAAAATCCAGAGCTCAGGTGGGGTTTTGATAGTCAGGTAAAGAAAATAGCTTACCCTATAATTGGAATGCATATTGTATGGGCTGGGGAACGATGCATGTAGAGTAGGTGATATCGGAAAGTTAATTGAACATCAGCATGCATCACAAATCATCATGTGGCCGTTGTAAACAGGATCATCTACTACTAATAAGATACCCGTTTTCTCCCTGGAAGGATCACGAGTGATCTTGCTTAACCCTATCACATCGACTCTTTGCCCAGTCACAGCGATAGCCGGGGTTCCGGTTGCTTGGACATCTAACCTCAACTTTTCAATTGGCCATAGGAATTGCGTAGAATGGCCTTGTATTTATAATTCGCCTATTTCTTACAGTACAGGGGTGATTAATGGAGTGTTGCAGACGAGGGAGATAATTGCCATAGAGGAACCGCTCTCCTCCCTCCCTAATCGCTGTTCCAACGCGCTATTTGTAAGAGAGTAGAAGTTAGCCTGCTTCCCTGTCAACATCGCTCACGATCTTGATGAAGGCGTGGTTTAGGGTTGGCTCTGGTACATCCGTACATGCAGCTTTGATCTCATCCGGGGAGCCGACTGCTCGTATCTTGCCCTTATAGATCATGGCGATCTCATCACAGTTCTCTGCCTCGTCCATGAAGTGAGTAGTGATGACGACGCTTACTCCGTGCATAACCATTGCGTTGATATGCAGCCAGAATTCCTTTCTGGTAATCGGATCAACGCCTGAAGTTGGTTCGTCCAGAAATAGCACAGGCGGGCTATGCATGATTGCGCATGCCAGTGCCAGCCTTTGCTTAAAGCCAAGTGACAGCGCACTTGCGTTAATGTTATGCAGCTTATCGAGATGAAACATGTCAAGCATCTTGCGTATTGTGTTTCTTCTGTGCTGTCCGCTGAGTCCGTATGCTCCAGCCGCAAACTCCAGATTCTGTCTGACTGATAGTGTGGGATACAGCGAGAATTTCTGCGCCATGTAACCGATGTTTTTCTTCGCATCACTCCCCATGTCAGCTACGTCTATCCCGTTGATTCTTGCACTTCCGGAATCTTGTCGTATTAGCCCACATAGCATCTTGAATGTAGTAGATTTCCCGCTGCCGTTAGGGCCAAGGAGTCCGAAAATTTTTCCACACTTAACTGAGAATGAAATACCATCTACCGCGATGAACGTACCGAATCTTTTCGTAAGTCTCTCGGCCTCGACTACAGCACGGTTACCTGTAAATTGGACATTCCGCATGAAATCAATAAGTGGGGACTCCTTCTCTTTCATGCCACCAAGAATGTTGATACACGCATCCTCGAATTTTGGGGAGGTGCAGAGTGGTGCTGTGACTTCGCCGAATCTCAATTGTACTCCTTTATGCATATCAGCAATGGGAGAACCATCAGTCAGCACCTTTACGCTCTGCCCTACGATGACGGAATCTAGTATCCCATCTTCCTTCAGCACCTCAGATGCGAACGATCTCTTCTGCGCGTTAATACCTGTGAACATGAACACACGACCCACAACATCCTTGATGGCATCCTGAGGTGCTCCATCAAAAATCGTCTTCCCACAATTCAGGAGCACGACATGGTCCAGCTCCTCTGCCTCGTCAAGGTACGCAGTACTCCACAGTACTGTTGTATTCTCGCTGAGCATCGTGTTAACCATAGCGATAAGTTCAATCCTAGAAATCGGATCCACGCCAACCGATGGTTCGTCTAGTATCAGGATCTGTGGCTTCTTCAGGATAGCACATGCGAGGCCAAGCTTCTGTTTCATTCCGCCGGAGAGGTTGCCTGCTAGTCTGTCCTGAAAACATTCCAACCTCGTTAGTTGCAGTGCTCTCGCGAAGGCGTCACTCTTTGCCTCACCATGTATCCCGTGCAGCTGCGCGTATAGCTCTAGGTTCTCAATGACAGACAGATCCTCATACAGCCCAAATCTCTGTGGCATGTACGATATCATCTGACTCAGCGTGTGGATCGATATCATGCTGCTATCCCCACTTTCGTAGATATCGATATTCCTACCATCGATAGAGATACATCCGGAAGACGGTGTTAATATACCAGCCATGATGCGAAGCAATGTAGTTTTGCCAGCCCCGTCAGGACCTATGATTCCGACGATCTTATTATTCGGGATCTGTAGTGATACCTCATCGAGGGCTGTGATCTTTCCGTCACAGAACGTCTTGGAGATTTTTGAGATTTCGATCATCGTCAGAATCTGACTGTTACTGGCATACCTTGCTTTAGCTCAGGAGCTGGCTCATCCACGAGCACTCTGATCCTGTACATCAGGGTTGCTCTGAGCTCTTGCGTCTCTATATTCTTTGGAGTGAACTCAGCTTCCGACGAAATAAATCCTACATGTCCATTGAACACCTTTCCTGGCAGGGATACGATTGACACGTGTGCTTTATCACCGCATTTAATCTTCGACAACACAGCTTCCGTCGCGAAGGTTTTGATCCTAATCTGCTCGTTTGGTACTATGGAGAAAACTGGCACGCCAGCACTTACCATCTCTCCCTTCTCAAAGCTCCTGGTTAGGACGACACCGGATACCGGGGATTTGAGCTTTGCGTCTTGCAGATCGATTACAGCCGTATCATGTGCGGCCTTCGCAGATTCCACCTTAGCTATGGCAACCTTGTACTCGGTCTCTGCCGTATCATAGGCCTTCTCTGAAGCACTCTTGTTTTTCATCAAACCCTTGTACCTAACGTAGTTCTTCTTAGCATTTTCAAGGTTAACCTGTGCTTCTGCGAGCTGTGCTTCTACGAGCTTTACCTTAGCTGATAGCGTGTCGTTAACAAGCACTGCCAGGGTCTCATCCTCATGAACTTTGCTACCTTCCTCCACGAGGATCTCCCCAATCCTTCCTGATATCCTGAACGAAACATTGACATCATGAATTTCAACATTCCCGTTCAGCACTATCTCATCAGGTGTACTCCAGAAGCATTTGAATGAAATAAAGGCTGCACACAATATGGCAGCAGTCCATATGCCTGCCCGCACCGTAACCTTTCTCATCGTTGATTGATATCAAAGCATATCAAGTTACCGCAGAGTGTATCACCATTACTCTGTGCATTGCAAACGTACAAACCTTCAGTAGGCTCGAATATCACATCCCCCCACCCAAATACCTTAATTTCCACACCTGTAGTTTCAGCATTGCACATTCCACTATGGAGTACCCTGTGTCCTTCTTGCT
>JAITIT010000017.1 GCA_031279295.1 Holosporales bacterium
CGTACAGTTGGTGGAGCATAGGACTCGGATATGAGAGGGCATTACGAGGAACGTTATTGAGTGTGATGCAGGCAGGAGGAGTTTTGATGTGTTTCTAGATGGAGAACATACGGGTACGAGAATGGTATTGATTGGATTGGTGCATTTGTTTAGGCTGCAAAAGGTTTGAATCAGCACAGTGTTACAAACAGAAAAAGGCATTAGAAAACAAACTGCAGAAATTCTAATTGGAGGTACGGAGGTACCGTGCTTGAAGCTTGAAACTTGTACGTGTTATAACTCTGCCATCTAATGTAACTGCAGGAAGCGGCATTGATCATATTTGTGGCCAAAGAAGGCGTAGATCACAGGGTGGCGGTAACTCCGGAGATCACTGAGAAGTATATCGCAGCTGGTCACAATGTTACTGTGGAAGCTGGAGCTGGAAACTTAGCTGGGATTACCGATGATAACTACGTGAATGCAGGAGCTAGGATAGCAACCGTAGAGAACGAAATCACCACAGCAGATGTCGTGATTTCAGTGAATCCACTCAGCGAGAACGTTATAGATCGTCTAGCCAGAGGTACCATAGTCGTATCAATCCAGGAGCCGTTCAAACATCCAAACAATATGAAGTTGTTCATTGACAGAGGAATCACGGCATTTGCGCTAGAGTTCATACCAAGAACAACGCGTGCGCAGTACATGGATGTTCTATCGTCACAGGCATGTCTCGCTGGATATAAGGCTGTCATAGAGGCCGCTCACTACCTCGACAAAGGATTCCCATTATTAATGACGTCTGCAGGAACTGTGCCTGCCGCGAGGGTTTTAATAATAGGAGCAGGTGTTGCTGGCCTGCAAGCAATAGCAACCGCGAAGAGGCTTGGAGCGATCGTAACAGCATTTGATGTAAGGACTGCGGCTAAGGAACAGGTTGAGAGTCTAGGAGCAAAGTTTGTTGATGTAGAGTCGCAGGAAATTGCAAACGGGGTATATGCTACTGAGATGAGTGACTCATACAAGCTGGCTCAGGAGGAGAAGTTACGGTCCGTGCTACCTGGGTGTGATGTTGTGATTACCACTGCCCAGATTCCTGGGAAAAAGGCTCCAGTCATAGTCAAAAGGGATATGGTGGAATCGATGAAACGTGGATCCATCATCGTAGATCTTGCTTCTAAAACAGGTGGCAACTGTGAGTACACAGTGCCTGGTGAAACGGCAGTTGTTGGTGGTGTTACGATCATAGCATTCAATAGCATCTTAGATCTGATCGCAACAGATGCATCGAGGCTATTTGCGAAAAACGTATTTGCCTTTCTGGAATTCCTTCTGCAGAAGGTTGGTGAATGCGGTATTGATGCAGCAGCGCCAGCTGAAGATATCATATCGAAAACATTGATAACTCACGAAGGCAAGGTGAGAAATGATAGAATACAGGCTCTGGTATAGATCTTAGTTCTCTGGGCTCTCCAAGTTGTTTAGTATATCCAGCACGGTCTCAATAACGTGGTCATCCGTAACCGTGTCGTACTCCTCTCCCCTCACGTACACCTTGGCAATTCCATCCGTAAATCCGAAAACCCCAATGTCTACATTCTTAGCTTCGCCGATACCATTCACGACGCATCCTAGCACCGAGATTTTTATTGCCTTCTGGATCGTTGAGCAGTGCTGTTCGAGCGCGCTTGCTATCTGTATAACATCGATATTTGATCGTGCGCATGTCGGACATGACACCACATTAACGCAGTTAGCTAACAGGCCAAGAGACTTCAGTATCTGCTGTCCGACATTGACTTCATCTATGATGCTGCCTGAAAGGGATACCCTTATCGTATCACCAATCCCATCCGCAAGTAAAGCACCAATTCCAATTGCGGACTTTATGGTGCCTGGTATGACGGGGCCTGCTTCTGTAACTCCAAGATGCAGAGGATAACCAATCTCATTGGATAGCTGACGGTATGCAGTAATCATCGTCCTTACATCAGATGACTTCACGCTAACCTTAAAGTTCGTGAATCCCAAATCCTCCAGTCTGTGACAGTGTGATACCGCACTTTCCACAATGGCGACTGCTGTAGGCTCACCATACTTCTTCAGCACGGATTCCTCCAATGATCCGGAGTTGATCCCGATCCTTATTGCAGCTCCATTGTAACGTGCGGCACTGACTATCTCAGCGATATCGGAAGGTGCGATGTTACCAGGATTAATCCTCACGCATGCGGCCGTCGCGTCCAGTGCCTCAAGTGCTCTCTTGTAATGGAAGTGGATATCTGCGATTACTGGAATAGGTGACAGTTTCACTATATCGCGTAACGCTTGTGTGGATGCCTTGGTAGGGCACGATACACGGATCAGATTGCATCCTGCTTCTGCCGCATCATGTATTTGGATTAGCGTGGCACCTATGTCCTCCGTGTTGGAGTTCGTCATGGTCTGTACGGTTATCGGGAAGTCACTACCAACCCCGACCCCGTTCACGTTGATCTGCCTTGTCCTTCGCCTTTGCATCATATCAGAGCTACTTCAACTCCGAAATGATACCGCCACCGATCACGATATTTTCACTGTCATACATTACACAGATCTGCCCACCTGTAATTGGTGACGAAGGTCTTTTCAAGAGTTCGACAGAGATACGTGTCTCTGTGATCTTTGTGATCAAGGCCGGAGTTTTAGGACATGCCGATCTCTGCTTTATAAACGCCTCAAAGGAATCAGGCATCTCGAGAATCCAGTTAACATCCAACACCTCGAAACATAGAGTAGATAACTCGTTGGCTTGACACAGCGTAATCTCGTTCTCTGATGGATTTACCTCCTTCACGTATAGTGGGCTCGAGTGCGAAACTCCAAGTCCTCTCCGCTGGCCAACGGTATAGTTGGCAACTCCGCAGTGGCGGCCGATTGTCTTGCCAGACTGGAACAGCTTCATGTCTCCTGAAACAAACATATTCAGATCACTGTAGTGAGCACGCAGGAATGATTTGTAGTTACCATCAGGAATGAAACAGATATCCTGGCTGTCCTCTTGTTTGAAGTTTGGTAGACCGAACGACTTGGCAAGTCTGCGTGTCTCATCTTTATCCCTCATATTGCTGAGGGGAAACAGTATGTCCTTGAGATTCTGCCGAGGCACAAGCGCCAGAAAGTAGCTCTGGTCCCTCTTGGGGTTAGCAGCTTCCCTCAGTCTAACAACACCGTCGTTAATCGACATATGCGCATAGTGACCAGTTGCGAGCTTTGAGGCGCCGAGGCTCTTCGCGTAGTCAAATAGCAGTGACATCTTGATATCCCTGTTACAGAGAGCGCACGGATTTGGAGTGAGTCCACGTGCATAGTAGCTTGCGAAAACGTCCATCACCCGTTGCTTAAACTCAAATCTGGCATCCAGAACGAAATGCTCGATTCTTAGTAACTCACAGATTTTTCTAGCACCATCTACGGCGGACGCAGAGTGCTCATGGATATCCATTGTAACACCAACCACATGATATCCATCATTTAGTAAGATAGCGGCTGCTGTTGATGAGTCCACTCCTCCGGACATGGCAACCGCGTACTTTATTTTGGTGCCCTGCATAGATCGTTGCTTCGAGTGGCAATCAAGCATACGCTGGAGACTAGCATAATACCGCGTGATTTCCAACTCTCCAATGTTATAACCTATAGCTCCCCACCCCCCCTCAATATCCTCATCACCATTCATACTTCCTTAACCTTTCTCCCCTACCATACATATATGTAAGTTATCCTGGGGAGGGAAACCCAATGAACAAGTTAGTACTACT
>JAITIT010000024.1 GCA_031279295.1 Holosporales bacterium
ATCTGTACAGTTCCAAGCGTTCCTCCCACAGGATGGACCGTCCCTAAGTCTCTCCCCACATGGTAGACCGCCCCTAAGCCTCTCCCCATCTGTACAGTTCCAAGCGTTCCTCCTACAGGGTAGACCGCCCCTAAGCCTCTCCCTATCTGTACAGTTCCAAGCGTTCCTCCTACAGGATGGACGTATCATTTTCTTGTGGCCTGGCAAATTGCCATTGGATGGAATGACTGTTACGCTAGGTAACGGGGATGCGCTGTCCTTTGTCGGTAATGCCTTTCCCGCACGTAGCATGGAAGCATGTAATCCCCATCCGTGTAACGTGCGTCTGTTGGACCTTAGTGGGTTACCAGATGTCCCCAGAGGTTGATTCCGTCTGGTACGATTTTGTCTCGTAGTGTGTCGACTAGCATTATGGTTTGTGTATCCCCTTGCTGGATGTTATTGTCCTCCATGCTAATATAGCTTATTATCTGATCGCTAGACGACGCGACGGCTGTTACCAGCGCCTGGATTCCTACGCCGGTCATTCCTGTGGAGTCTAGTGCTACAGCTCGAATCGGCAGTCTGCTGATTGCGTCGGCGATGAGTATCGCTCCTTCATCTCCTGTTGGGTTATTTCCGAGGCCTACCACGTAGACCACGTTCGGGTACCGCTGCATCGCGGCTAACAGTATAGCGAGTCCTCGAGGAGTGATTCGATTTCCCCGGAGATTCAGTGTGATGCCTGCCACTCCGGTAGCTTCCAGCATCCCTATCCATTCGGCCAGCACACTGATGTGATTGTCGTTCAGGGATCGCTCGGTCAAGTCTACGTACCTGGTCAGCTTGAGTAGGCTTATGTCCTTGCCCTGAAGTTCTGTCCTCAGTGCGGTGACCTCTACGGTTTCTAACGCATCCAGCCCGGCATCTCCGCTTCCATTTCCAAATATCGCTTGTGCTGCTGTTCGTCCAATGGCTCCGATTGTCTGTGCGACTGTCGCGCCGGTCCGTTGGCTTGTTGCCCCGTTTGTCTTTCCACCGGGTTCTTCAGCCCTTCCCTGTGCTCCGGCGGTGGGTTGTGCCATTCCCGTAATAGCTTTGAGTCCACCTCCTGCTATATTGAGCAATTGTGCAGCCGTCGAGCTGCTGGCCGTTGTCTCTGCTGCGCCTCCTGTGGTATTTGCTCCGCCTTTGATTGTGCCAACCTTTCCGCTTGTCGAGGGAATGCTCCCCGCCGCTATTCTCTCCATTGTACTGGGGCCGTACCCCAGTGTGCCGGTTGTTTTTCCGGCGACAGTACCTGGTTTATCCGAGGACTCATGTCCTGTTACGGTCTTACCGCTCTCGTTAGCTGTCCCATTAGCGGTTCCGAGTCCGCCTTTTAAGGCGGCGCCTACACCACTGACAATTCCACCCAGGTTTAATGCCATGCAGCCGGTGGTTAACAGTAACGTTATTGTACAAATACCGCTGGCTAACTTTACGATATGTCTCATGCTGCCTCGCTAGCAAATATTGCTCACAACTATTAAAAGCATAAACTGCAATGCGTTAATATTTCGTTAATTTGAGTAAAAACTTTATGTCGATCTAGATTTAAGGGAACGGTAACATGATAAGCTATGTTGGATGTGTGAGAATAAAGGAGATATTGCTGAGCGGCTAACCATAAGATCTCCACTCACAGTAGGTTCCATCATATTGTATCTTCATGCTGTTACAGCGCTGAAGGCGGAGGAGAGGCCGTTCCTCGTCAAATGTGCCATTGAGCACATCCTAAACAGCTTCTCCGCTATTTTGGGTAAGACCAAACGGTATACAGCAGCAACGGTGATAACTCTACTATCTCTATGCTCTCATGCTCAAAAATAATACAGATGATGGTGGTATTGAGCGGTTGCAACAAGGCGAGAATGCGTGATAGAATTGGCCAAGCATCCTGCATTGGGCAGGATTTATTAATTGGAGTAAATGAGGTGTATGGCATGGAAGTAAGTGTCAATGATAACAATGTGGACCACGCACTCAGGATACTGAAGCGTAAGATGCAGAGAGAGGGGGTCTACAAGGACATGAAGATTCATTGTCACTACGAGAAGCCATCTGAGAAGAAAGCCCGCAAGCGGATGGAGGCAATTCGTAGATCTAGGAAGATGAGACGGTACAGCGAGAGGGAAAAGCGCATATAATCCCCCCACATCGATCATCAATTCACTTCATATATCTGTGCTGGAGAGATGGCCTTGATAGTCAAACCGTAGCCTGTATATAATGCTCCAAGTCCCGATCGAGTCGGAGCGTGTTCAAAAACCATGACGGAAGGAGAAGTTTGATGGTGGCGCCGCAGCTGGATACGACGTACGATCCGAAACAGTTCGAGCAACAGATTTATTGCAGTACGCAATCACTGTTTTATCCGGATGATACAAAAGGACCAGCTTATACTATTCTCATGCCTCCCCCTAATGTGACTGGTAGATTACACGTGGGACATGCCCTGACGTACACAATCCAGGATATACTCATAAGATATTATAGGCAAAGCGGCTGCAACACGCTGTGGCAGCCTGGAGTAGACCACGCTGGGATAGCGACACAGCTGGTAGTAACCAAGGAACTCGAGGCAGAAGGAATAGACATAAAATCCCTCACGCGAGATGAGCTAATAGACAAGATATGGGAGTGGAAAGAGAAGTCTGGCAGCACAATAGTAGAGCAGCAGAAGACGCTGGGGTGCTCAGTCCCATGGAGCCTATCAAGATTTACAATGGATGACAGGTTCAGCTCTGCCGTTACCAAGGTGTTTGTAACACTTTATAAGGAGGGTCTGATATTCAGAGATAAGAGGCTCGTCAATTGGGACACCAAACTCAAGACAGCGATATCTGATCTAGAGATTCAGAACAGAGAAGAGGTAGGAACCCTCTGGCACATAAGATATAAAATAGCTAACTCAGACGAATATGTTGCAGTAGCTACAACGAGGCCGGAGACTATGTTTGGCGATGTGGCAGTGGCAGTGCATCCAGACGATAGTAGACACCAACACCTCATTGGCCTGCACGTAGCGATTCCGTATACCGATAGGACTATTCCTATCATAGCAGATAACTACGTCGATATTGAGAAGGGAACTGGATGTCTCAAGGTTACTCCAGCTCACGATTACAACGACTTCGCCATCGGTAGACGCCACGGCCTTGATGCCATCTCGGTAATAGACAAGGATGGACATATGGCGTGTAAAAATGTTCCCGATTTTCTCAAGGGGGTATACCTCAAGAAAGCGAGGAAGATTCTCATAGAGAAGCTGACTGGAGATGGACTGCTAGCTGGCGACGAAAAGATAACACATACCATTCCATACGGCGACAGATCCGGAACTGTGATTGAGCCACTCCTTACCGACCAGTGGTTTATCGATGCGAAGACCCTGGCCCAGGAGGCGATCGAAGTTGTTGAAAGGGGTGACATCAAGTTTTATCCCGAGAAGTGGGTGAACACGTATCTGGAGTGGATGCGCAATATTGAGCCATGGTGTGTATCGAGACAGATAGTGTGGGGACATCAGATTCCCGCCTGGTATAGCCCGGATGGAAAAATATTTGTAGAGGAGGATGAAGAAACTGCAGCAGTGCGCGCAGAAGAATACGGTATCTCCAGGACACACCTAATCAGAGAAACTGACGTCCTAGACACATGGTTCTCGTCTGCGCTATGGCCTTTTGTAACGCTTGGATGGCCTGAAGAAACACCAGCCCTTAGGATGTACTATTCCACGTCTGTGTTAGTCACTGGCTTTGATATCATATTCTTCTGGGTCGCTCGGATGGTAATGATGAGCCTCCACTTCATGAAGGAAATACCGTTCAGAGACGTTTATGTCCATGCCTTGATCCGAGATAGTGAAGGTCAGAAGATGTCGAAATCTAAGGGGAATGTGATCAATCCACAAGACCTTATGGAGGAGTACGGCGCCGACGCGTTGAGATTTACTCTAGCGTTCATGTCTGTTCCAGGTAGGGATATCAAGCTAGGCAAGGACAATGTCAAGATCAGTAGAAACTTCATAACGAAGATCTGGAATGCAGCTAGGTTCCTACAATTCAAGGGAGTACAATTTTGTGCTGATGAGCGAGTAGAAGTCAGCGGAAAGATTAATAACTGGCTTGTGGCGAAGCTCCAGAAATTCCGGGAAACAGTCAGCCGGGATGTACGAGACTACCGGTTCGACTATGCAACACGGAACATCCAATCATTCCTACGAGACACATTCTGTGACTTCTACGTTGAGACGATGAAGCTTCACGAGGACGAGGATACTAAGGCCATCGCTGGCAAGGTGTTTGCGGAGTTTCTAAGGATCGCTCATCCATTCATTCCATTCGTCACAGACTATCTTGCACAGGCGCTTGGCATCGGTGATTCACTGATTCTACGAGGCCCTGAGTCTGATATCCTCCGGACCACATCGTCAAGTGATGACGAGGCAGAGGTAGACCAGTTTGTCGAGCTGCTACACAATGCAAGATCAGCAAAGCAGTCTGGTGAAGGAGACGGAGATGAGTACCGCACACTCCGCGAAAAATTACACAACTGGCCTGGTGAGCTAGGTCGTGTAGCTACTGGTATTGTCTAGGAACAGTAGTACGGGCTACCCACTCCGCATCTAAGCTAGCCGCTATGATGTATAGCGATGTGCCCCCATTCCATCAACGCCAAACATATCTCACCCACATTAACTCTTCTTTAGTATCTCCCATATACCATGTCATGTAAACACCTTAAGGAAGATAAAGATACATCTACCTTACATAACAGATACCAACCCTGGAGCACACACGAAAGCAGCAAGGTGTAGTGAGCTGGGCTGGTAGCGCATTCCAGTAGTTGTAATCCGCTGACGATTAGTGTTCAAATGGTAGCCATGTTGAGATTGTTTTCCACTTGCGCTGCGCCGTAGGCTTATACAGATGAACATGATGACGGTCAGAGCGCTGGTCCGTAAGGAGCTCAAGCAGATCAAGAGGGATGTGAGTAACATCCTCGTTGCCATCGTAATGCCGGCGTTGATCCTGGCGATATTCGGATATGGGATGTCGTTTGACATCAAGAACATTAGGGTCGATATCGTACAGCAGGACTCAGGGAAGACCGCAAACGACTTGGTCGACTTATACGTTCACTCAGAGTACTTCGACGTGAACGTAGTGCGATCCAGTCAGGAAGCTGAGGGGCATATGGAGTCTGGTAGGACCATGGGTACCATATTCATTCCTGAAAATTTTTCTAGGAACGTGAGAACCGGAAGGAAGGCGGAAGTTCAGGTCGTAAGTGATGGTACCGATCCAAACACAGCGGCATACATAGAAGCTTATGCTTCCGGGGTATTCCATCGACATATATCCTCCCTCGCATTATCAAAGGATAACGGCGTGCGTATCCTAGATAGGCTGTGGTTCAACCCAACCACTGGTTCCATCAATTTCCTAATGGCAGGTGCCCTGACCATGATCATCTCGATAGTCGGGACATTCCTGACGTCCCTCGTTATCGCGAGGGAGTGGGAAAGGGGAACGATGGAAGCCATGATTGCAACCCCCGTCTCGATCGGCGAGATCATAATTTCTAAGGTTATTCCATACTTCGGATTGTGCCTTGTGTCTCTCGCCTTCTCGCTAACATACAGCAGGCTTGCATTTAACTCTCCATTCGAAGGGTCCATACTCGCGATGCTGTTGGTTTCATCGACCTTCATCACGGTATCTCTCCTGATAGGAATCCTGATTTCAACATCAGCAAAGGATCAATTCGTTGCAGCGATGGGAGCTGTTACAGTTACGTTCCTACCAACCTTCATGCTATCAGGATTCGTATTTGAGATATCGAGCATGCCGCTGTGGCTACAGCTTCTGTCATACATCTTTCCGGCAAAGTACTATGTATCGAGTGTCAGGACAATCTGTATGGCAGGTGACATATGGGAGATCATCATACGAGACTCGTTAGTGCTAGGGACGATGGCAGCTGTGCTGCTATTGTTCCTCAAAAAGAAGTTGAGGAAGAATGTCGAGTGAACGGATATTCGGGATAGACCCAGGGCTCATCAGAACTGGGTGGGGAGTCGTTGAGACCGGAGTTGGCGGAGCTGTGAGGTACATTGATTGCGGAACAATATGTCCAGATCCTAAGCCGCCTCTGGAAAGACGTCTGGTCTTTATCTTCGATGAGGTTCAGAGGCTGCTGTTATCTATAAAACCTACCCGCATTGCCATTGAGGAGGTGTTTGTAAATATGAACCCACAGACCAGCGAGAAGCTGATGATGGCGAGAACGGCTGCCCTCATAGCTGCATCAAAATCTGGGCTACCGGTCCACTCGTACAGACCGAATGAGATTAAGAAGAATGTGACTGGCTCTGGTCATGCATCGAAGGAGACCGTGTGTACGATGGTGCAGAGGATACTGAGAACACCAATTGATCGCGGCGAGGGAACAAGGACGACTGATTCTATCGACGCCCTTGCTACAGCACTATGTTGCGCATTCTCGCTCTCCTCACTCTCAGCGCGCCTTACATCTGATGTGTAATAGCACCTAGAAAGTATCAACGCTGTGAGTAGTGGCGTCGCATCTGAGATGCGCTACTCTTGTGGTTGCGAGACTATTACGTGCCACTCTGTCTGTGCCGGAAATGACTCCAGGTTTTCTACCCCTGGATTTCTGGTTGTGTATTCCCATGTTGAGCCTGTCACTATAAACTTTTCGTCTGTCTGTGCTCGCCATACCATACTTGAACTGGGGATTCTAGCATCCTCACTCGTCCTTACCCATTTGCCCTCGATCGCGACACAGCAGTCACGCCTATAGTTTTCATCATAATCACAAACCCGTGCTCCCACTACCTTCACGCCATCGTTTTCGCCAATGTCCACTTGGCCGTCAGGGCGTACGATTAGTAATTGTCTTACATCTACCCTATCGCCAGCAAATATGATCATGTGCGTTGCTGTGAGAAATCGTCTGCCCTGGTCTTGACAGCCTCGCTCACTCCACCATCGTTTTACTATGCCGGCTGGGCTATCCATCCTGAGATTGCTCGTGATATCAGTCATTTGGTTCTTCAGAATTGCTCTGAATGGCTCCGGAGTACCATTCCTATCTAGCATCTCATCTGCCCTAGCCTGTGCTATCATCAATGCCATTGTATTAGTAAACCACTGATGTATCCCCGACAGTGGTGATGGTGTACCAACTACACTGGCTAATGTACTCAGTGCTGATGCTGTA
>JAITIT010000034.1 GCA_031279295.1 Holosporales bacterium
CGCCCTGCAGCTCCTTGACGCTGACAGCTACGAAGCCAAATAGTCCGATTGGCAGGATCTTCACTACCAGCCTCGTGATCGTGAAGAACACACTGTGGATGCCTTTGAAAAAAGATACAACGGAGCCTTTGGCGTCACTCTCCTTGATGAATCTAATCGCGATCCCAAGGATCACGCTTATCAACAAAACGCTTAGCACCTTATGCTCCATGAAAGAATTCAAGATGCTGTCTGGAACGATCTCTAAAAAATATTTTAGATAGTTTGTATTGATCTGGTTGGCATCAGCTGAGTGCTCAGAGAGTAGTGTTACGTTTGAAGGTGAGATCAATACGTACAGTACGGCACTAAGGGAAGCGGCAATCACAGTAGTGATGATCGTGTAGAAGAGCGTCTTCTTCCATACGCTTATCATGGACCTATCTGAGTCATAACTCGAGAGCGCGACTATCACAGAAAGAGAAATTACAGGCATGCTAATGCATCTGAAAATCCTCACAAAAATTTCTGAGCATAATGAACCAGCCCGCATCAGAACATCAATCCCAGACATCCCACAAGCAACACCGAGAACGATTGCTATTAGGTACCACAACGCGCTTCTACTGGTTGTACCACTACAACATCCACAAACCATAATCTACTCTACTAACCCTCTTAAAAACTTATCCACTGAAAATGGCTCGAACTTATCTGCACTTTCACCTGTACCAACTCCCAGTATCGGAATCTGGAACTCGTTTGCCACATTAACGATTGCTCCACCCTTCGCGCTACCATCCATCTTACTGATGATGAGCCCTGAAACCTGGCGCACCTTGCTGAACTCCTTGATTTGCTCAATAACATTCTGGCCGGTCGTAGCATCGAGGATCAAGATGTTCATATGCGGAGCTGCAGGATCAAGCTTAGCAACAACCCTGTGAAGTTTCGCTAACTCATTCATCAAGTCTGCGTTGTTGTGCAACCTACCAGCCGTATCAATAATCAGCACATCGCACTTTGAAGAACTCATCGCATCAAATGCTACACTCGCCGGATCTTGCCGATCTCTCCCCATGAAGATCTTGCATCCAAGTCTTGAGGCCCACTCCGAAAGCTGCTCTGTCGCTGCGGCCCGGAACGTATCACATGCGACAACGCCGACCGAAAAGCCACGGCTTTTCAGAAGGAATGCCAACTTCGCAACTGTTGTTGTTTTGCCGCTACCATTCACGCCGGACAGAACTATTACGTATGGAGCCTTCGATGGATCTACCTCAATCTCCTTGACAAGTGGCAACAAGATTTCTTCAAGCTTTGCCTTGAGTGCGGGTACGATATCATCCTCACCTCTAACTTCCTTCGCAATTTTCGATGCAAGAGCACAACCAAAATCGGCCTCAATCAAGACATCTTCGAGATCACAACTTCCAATCTGTGCTGCCCTATCGTGCCCAATAATCCCGTAGATTACAGATTTTAGTTTCTTAAAAAACGACATCTTGAAGAGAGATTATTAAAGAGCACACCACATGCCAGGAACCCTGACAAATCCATAGCCCAAGCATCTTATCGTAGTTGCGTACTGTAAGTCAATTGCAATGCTACACAGGGATTGATAACCTGATATTAATTCAAGTTAGCGGATGGGCCGAAGATAGCATACTTGAATGAGTCCACGATTGTCTTCCATATTCCCGCCTTCTCGATGACTTGTTGCGCATATAGCTGTCTCGAGAGTGGATTCTGGAATGTAGTAGTTATGTAATGTACATGTCCCACTGTATCTCCATTGTAAATCGGCGCTCCTATGGCGGTCCGATAGAGTACAATTCGCCTCACTTCATTCGGGTATCTTTCTGATAGCAGGAGCCTTTGCTTCTGCGGCAATGTAACGGTAATGACATTCTGCGTACCGTAGAACACAGGTACCTCAATAGACTCATCACCACCATATGTAACTTCAGAAATGAAGAACTGATCGAGCCACTTTAGGATTAGCCTTATCACGGTGATGGCAACACTCTTCGATGCAAACCAACAGGCTGCACATGTGAATTCGCATCCATGCTTGTTCTTGTAACTAAACACACATCCGACCTGTGAGGTTCCAAAGAAGTGTACCATTGCCGTATCGCACATCTCGGTTGTTTCATTTGTTCCAGATTGATTGAACGTATGGCATGTGTCGTGAAGTGTGATCTGATCTAGCACAGGGTCATGCTCATGTACTACAAGCGACAAGTTATTGTTTATGATGATGAAGTGTGGCACCAACTCCGTTGGAAACTTATCTTCGACCTTTACTGATATTGGAAGCTGTAAGGTTTCTAGTTGTGCTAACTCATGCGCCGGGACCACACCATGACTAATGCAATAGAGCATGAGGGCTATAGTGCTAGCTCTGCTCATGTTCCATGTGAATGGTCTCTTTAAGGTAAAACGATAGAACGTAGGCCCCGATGAGAAACACCGGAATTACCAGCATAGCACAACTATAGCACGCAGCATCATATATCCTGACTCCATCATTTCCCACTGCGCTGTTCCAGAAGTAATCTAGAATCACCCCGAGCGTTGGTTGGAATATGGCTCCTATCAGCATGACTATGCAATTTGAGAATGCTATCGTAGTCCCTGCCGTTTCGGGCGATGTGCTGTTCTTTGCACATGTGAAGTTTATCGCCTGTGCCCCCGTCAAAAATCCTATTGCAAAAACTACAACGAGTGATACGTAGAATCCGAACGGAATGTATATCAGCATTAGGAACAGTATGGCAGTTAGGCCAGCGGACATTCTTATAGTGCTGACATAGCTCCTGATTTTCCTGGCATATGCCGCGAGCACCAAACTACCCACGGCTACGCCTACAAACACACATGCTGCGGCGGATGAGGCAAGCTCATTACCGATATCATACTTGGCAATGAAGAATGGTACGACCCACAACTCAGCAAATACCGAGATTGTGAGGTACATGAACCCCGAGATTATGCTCGGCAGTACAACCTGCCAGTTTTTTATGAGACTGATGATATCAGCAATGGAGGAACTGGACTTCTTATCCGGCGATGCATACTCTCGGGTTTTGTTTGGTATGACGATGAACACGAGGCCAACGATTATGATACCGACTGCAGCAAGCCAACACATCGTATTCCGCCATCCTATCTCGTTCACCAATCTTGCAACTGGATATCCACCGAGGAGCCCCCCCATGGTTCCCATCATGTTCGTGATACCGACGAGGATCACGAAGTATTTCTTAGGGAACAGGCTAGCTGCTATCTGCAAGCAGCTGACGAACGCACATGCCGAGCCCGCTCCCACCATAAACCTACCTATCTGTGCTAAGTGTATTGCCCCGGCAGAGGCAAATATCGCGGTACCAACGACACATAGCAACGTAGATAATCCTATGAGATTACGCGGTCCAAGCCTATCTACGATGACGCCACATGGCAGCTGCAGGATTGTGTACGAGTAGTAGTAGAACGAGATGAGCACACCAAGCATTGTTGATGTTGCGCCGAATGACTCCATCAGACTATCCGTCATCACACTCGGCGCTACTCTCAACGCTAACTCGTACAGGTAGAAGACTGCCGCAACTATCCAGATCGCCCAGGATTTTATGTTACCCCTCGTGCTCACTTACCGTGCTAACTCTCGTACCATGCTTATGCGATTGTAACAC
>JAITIT010000044.1 GCA_031279295.1 Holosporales bacterium
CCAGTGTAGTTGGTACACCATCACCACTGTCGGGGATACATCAGTGGTTTACTAATACAATGGCATTGATGATAGCACAGGCTAGGGCAGATGAGATGCTAGATAGGAACTGTACTCCGGAGCCATATCGATCCCACCTAAGACGTCTGATGACTGACATCACGAGCAGTCTCAGGCCAGATCAGCAAGGATCGGGTACCAGATATAATTGGAGCGAAAGAGGAACAGAGAGATCCCAACCCATCAACACTCACTTTTCAGTACAAACGATGGCGCGAATTGCAGCAGTGCTACTGCTAGACCAAACGGCAGAATTTAGATATCAGTCACGCAGCGGTCAGCACCAACACTACTCATTCAAGGAGACATACATAATGCAGACGAGCAACACATACTCGGTTGGGGGATATGACGCTAGATACCTCAGGGATACGATCGTCAAGCTAGGAGGGAGGTGGACTATTTTAGGAGCAAATACACGAGCTGACTATGCCCTTACAATAATCGGCGAACAAATAACTGGCGTAAGAATGCAGTTCGGAGAGGGTACTCCGAACTACAATAACGAGGACACCGCAAAAGAAGATTACAGCAACGCACCAGAAGCTATACCATACGGTATCGAGTGGCACATGATTGTTAGAACATGCACAACTGCAAAGTAGTAAGCGAGCGGAAGTTGAGTTCACTCCCGAGTACCCAGGGAACGGTACCCTCCGTATCGTTCCCAGAGGGGAGCGACATACATACGACCTCGGCAGTTGGCAGCTAGCTGGCGTCTCGCTATCATAGTAGGCTACAGTATCTTCATACACGAGTTTGGGATGTCATACAGAAATCGCGATGGTGATACGTAGGTTTCGGAGTCATACGCCCCATACCTCGTCCTTCTGTTACACAGCGTAATGTATGCCTCCTTTTTCGTTCTGGTAATGGCAACATAGCACAGCCTACGCTCCTCCTCAATTCCCACATCCCCCTTCTCTGCTATGGATTTCGGATGCGGGATGATGTTCTCTTCGAATCCGGGGATGAAGACTGTATGGTATTCCAATCCCTTTGCAGCATGGATTGTTGAAATCGTCACTCTGTCCTGTACGGTTGAATCTGCGTTATCAAGCACCAGGCTAATATAATCCAAAAATTCCCTGATGTTGCTGAACTCGCGTAATGCATTTACAAGCTCATTCAAACTCTCGAGGCGTGCCTCATCTTCAATGGCCGTAGATTCCTGCAGCATCTTGATGTACCCAGACTCCACCAAAATTTTCTTCATCAGATCCTGAGGTTCGAGGACGGTCGCATCGTTACTCCACCTGTCTATATCACTGAAGAACGCCGCCAACTTGTTATTGGATGATTGCCTGGCGGCATTCGGTATTGAGACTCCTTCTGTCTTTGCGGTATCATAAAACTTGCTGATAGAGGCTGCCCCGATTCCGCGCTTCGGTAGGTTCACGACCCTTTCGAAGGCAAGACCATCGTCCTTATTCGTTACTAGCCTCAGGTATGCGACTGCATCCTTTATCTCCTTGCGTTCATAGAACTTGATACCACCAACAACTATGTACGGAATCCCTACCATGAGCATTCTCTCCTCAAATGCCCTTGTCTGAAATGCGGCCCTCACTAATATCGCAACATCGTTATAGGAAAGCCCAGCCTGTTTCTTATTGACGATCAGCGATGTTACGAAGCGCGCCTCAGATATTGGATCCTGCAGAGCCTTGACGATGACAGGTAGCCCACTCTCCCACTCGGTCCAAAAATCTTTTTCCATTCTCATGGAGTTGTTGGCGATGAGACCTCTAGCAGCATTGATGATATTTTTGGTGGATCTGTAATTCTGCCCGAGCTTGATGACGGTTGGAGTTTTGAAGTCCCGATCGAACTTCAGTATGTTCCCAACGTCGGCTCCACGCCAGCTGTATATGGATTGATCATCGTCACCTACACAACAGATGTTACCATGTGCCATTGATAGGAGTGTAAGCCAAATGTACTGCGCTGCATTGGTATCCTGGTACTCATCCACCATGACGTACTTGAACTTATGTTGATAGTGCTCCAACACATCATTGTTGTACTTAAAGATCTCAACCGAGATCTTTAGGATGTCGCCGAAATCTATAGCATCAAGGGATGCTAGCGCTTCCTGGTATGGCCGAAAGATCCTACTTGCTACACTCTCTGAAGAAACCCTAACTGTCATCTTCGTAACATCATCCGGATCCTTGCATTGATCCTTCCACCTGTTGATGTAGAACGCCATCTGCTTTGGCTGGTATTTCTTATCGTCTATCCCAAGCTCCTTGGTGATCTTCTTGATGATCCTCAGCTGATCATCTGCATCCACTATCGTGAACTCCGCGGTCCTATGAAATTTATCATGAAGCGGTCTGATCATCCTCAGTGCCAGTGCATGAAATGTTCCAATCCACAGAGTCTCTGTACTATGAACCGACACACCACTTTGAGAAAGTAGTGCCATCGCACGGTCCTTCATCTCCTTAGCAGCTTTGTTCGTAAACGTTACCGCTAAGATCTCGTTAATTGAACACAATCCATTTGAAACAATGTACGCTATCCTCGACGTGAGAACCCTCGTCTTGCCGGTACCTGCGCTTGCTAGAACCAGCACAGCTCCATCAGTCGTTTCGACAGCCTGTCTCTGTTGCTCATTCAGAAACGAAAGATCAAACACAGATCACGCGCACCATTTTAGCAGTAAACCAGGGGTGATAATACCACACTTTACTCACTGTTTTCACCGTGCAATTTCACTGTGCACAGAGTATATTCTTCCAACTCTCTAGAGCCAGTCCTTAAACCCATGATGGCATTCTCACACACAGAACCTTCATCAATGCAGTACTATGGATCTTGCATGCCAGGTGCTTCCTTGGAGAAACCTAGCTACCTTTGGCGTGATTAATTAGGGTTTCGTAGATATGATTCTCGGTACCAGCTGCGAAGAACATCGTGGTAACCGCTTTGAAAGCGGTAGTTCCAGCGTCTGTAAGGGCTTCCACATCAATCCAGCAGGGCCAAGTGTTGTCCATAGATTCCTCAAGAATCGTCTAGTACACTGTGTTTGCATATGCTATTGCTCGTATTGTTGGTACGTCATAGATTCGTATTCCTCCCTGTGAGGTTTGAGAGATGATCGCTGTCTCTTGATGTCTCGTAACCTGTGAAGAAGCCGTCGCCTAATACAAGCGCCATAATTGTATGTGTTCTCGGCTTTCTTTGTAATAGCAATATAATCCTCTATAAACCAAACACATTAAGGTATGAAGGCCGCTGACGGAAGCATTGATGTAATTGCGGGAAGGAACATACCTCCCCACTCTCAGCTATAAGGCGAAAATGCGCAGTATATTCATCTGTACTTGTTACTTCGAAGCGGGAATAATTATTAAAATGTGATTTTATGGGTTGTTGTTATGAGCAGGAAGTTATTGGCGTTGTGTGTGCTGTGTAAAGGAGCAAGACCACACCCTGTATCTCTCACGATTCCCCCAAGCAACAGTAAGATACTTATCCTGCACCCCGTAGGGCCTGAGCACTTAAAATCCCTAACAAACTTAACTTCTTCAAGTTTGAGAGACTGGATCTGAAACTCCGGAACTGTCGACAATGAGCGCAATCTCTATCGATTTCCACTTGCTCTCCAATCGGCTTCCTTATTACAATCCCATCTCAGAGCCATCACTCTCCCTCCACCTTTATTACTATAAAGGCAGGAATATCACTTGCCTCAGCAAAGGACTGTACCGCAGCATCCACTCCTTTCACACTTAGCTCATGTAAAACATTTGTGTGATCCATGTAGGGAATTCTGTTAGAATTAATCGCAGGGGAAAATAATTTTTCGGCGTTTATCGTGAGATTGCTCATAGTGGAAGATGATCCAGGTGTGGCGCACCGCCTAGAGGCGGCATGTGCTGCTGATGGATTCTCGGCTCACGTAGCAGATGATGGTATAGCGGCATTGGAGATGGTCAAGGCGTATGATTATGATGCTGTAGTGCTTGATCTGATACTACCGGACGTAAGTGGATTTGAGGTGCTTACACGATTGAGATCTGTGAAAAACAATACCCCCGTGATAGTTCTATCCGGCCTGAACTCTACTGAAGAAAAAGTCAAGTGTCTTACAGCTGGAGCCGATGATTACATTACGAAGCCATTCAGCAGGGTGGAGCTCATTGCCAGAATTTATGCTGTTATTAGAAGGACATCTGGGCATTCATCATCAGTTATTAATGTCGGACCGATAGAGGTTAACCTTAAGCAAAGGTACGTGAAGGTGTTTGATATCGAAATCCCTCTGACGAAGAAGGAGTATGCTATCATAGAATTGCTAGCCATCAAGAGAGGGTCGATTCTTCCAAAGGAGGCGTTCTTGAATCATATATATGGTGGAATGGATGAGCCTGACGTAAAGATAGTAGACGTATTTATTTGCAGGCTTAGGAGAAAGATAGCCGGCCTAACAGGTGGACTGAACTTCATAGAAACTATCTGGGGCCGTGGATATATCCTCAAATACTTAGATGATGTTCAAAATGAAAACGACGTGAACTCACTCAAGGTGGGGTAAGTAGAAAATAAATGGTTGTTTTCAGACTGCCAGATATTGGATATCGCTCCGCTGTCAGGTTCGTGATCTACCTCCTACATAAATCTGCCTGAAGTATGTCATAGATACACTCCAGCGAGTGTACGACAATTCTATCATATGTGAGTACGGGAACATTGATGTATCCAATGTATGTACTATATGCTCGAATCAAGAGACGTGATGACTCGATGCTGTGTGTTGTAGCTGACATAGCAGAGCTATGGTTGATGGAAAGAATCGGATTTTACACTGGAAAGTACCACGTGCTTGGAGGTAAGCTGTCCGCTGTCAATGGGATTTTGCCGAGCAACTTTAGTGTCGATAAACTGTGTGAGCGGATCAGATCTACAGGGGATATATAAAGAAGCAATTATGGTGATGAGCGCAAATATCGACGGACGAGGCGCTGCGCTCTCCATAAATAGCAAGACTAAAAATCTGAGTTGCAAGTGACAATTTTTGCTCATAAAGTACCAGCAGAAAGAGAGTGGGAGTACGTGGCATTTAGGCAGAGGCATGACATTTGAAGTTTCTAGATGAGGCGAAAATCTATATTAAAGCTGGAGATGGAGGAAGTGGTGCGCTAAGTTTCCGACGAGAGAAGTTCATAGAATTCGGCGGTCCTGACGGGGGAGCTGGTGGCACTGGAGGCTCAATCTACGTGACAGCTGTGAATGACGTTAATACCCTGATTGATTATAGGTACAAACAGCACTTCAAAGCTAGGCGAGGCGAGAACGGAGCTGGGCAAAATAAAACAGGAAAGTCAGCGGCTGATGTGGTGTTGAAAGTTCCAGTCGGAACCCAAATCCTAGCGGACGATAAGATCACTGAAATAGCAGATCTGACTGAGGTTGGAAAGACGGTGTTACTTGCCAGCGGGGGACAAGGTGGCCTTGGGAATTCGTACTTCAAAACATCCACGAACCGTGCTCCACGAAAGTTCCAACCTGGCGAACCAGGGGAAGAAAAATGGATCTGGATAAAGCTGAAGTTGATTGCTGACATAGGCCTCATTGGTCTCCCTAACGCCGGTAAATCGTCGTTTCTTTCGAGCGTCACAAACGCCAAGGCTAGGGTTGAAAACTATCCATTTACAACATTGGTACCACAGCTTGGAGTAGTGAAGATAAACGATAAAGAAATAGTCATAGCAGATATCCCAGGCCTGATAGAGGACGCTCACATTGGCAAGGGGCTAGGAGATAGATTTTTAGCACATATAGAGAGGTGCAGGATACTTGTCCACATCATTGATGTTGCATCGGAAGATCCACTGCTGTCATACTTAACGGTGCGTAGAGAGCTCAGTTGCTACAGCCAATCTCTTAGCCAGAAGCCAGAGATTGTAGTACTGAACAAGGAGGACCTCGTGAGTTCGGATGTCGTTGCAAGGTGCAGGAGTGAACTCCTGAATGCCGGTGTAAACTGTGTGTTCTCGATGTCAATCACAACTAGAACCGGTCAATACGCACTGCTCAAGAATGTTGCATTAGCACTGTTTAATTGTTTGAGAGGAAATTAGATCCTCAGCAAAACACAAAAAGATTTTGTTTCTTTTCTATGTGCCCAAATAGCGTACTCCTATCGAAGTGCCAGTCAAGAGGCTAACATCAATCACAAGAGCTGCAGGCCATGGATCATTACACCAGACGGCAGTGGCTCTGTGTTTGAGACGGTGAAGGTAGATAACGATCTTCAAGGCTTTGGTAGCAAGAACTCAAGCGCGTCAAGTACGCTTCCATTAGAGATCTAACCGCGAAGAAAAAAATAGATGAGTCGTGTGCTAAGCACTACCTGTTTCCACGGATTTAAGGAGATGCTCATCGATGGTAAACAACAAAACATCTGAGCCGTTCAAAGAATGGCTTGCAAAGGGTTGGTATGAATACCTGCAAGAGATGTCAGATCCAGCTCAAGCAGGTTGATAGGGCTCATGAATATTGGAAGACGATTACAGTGAAAAGTAGCTGAGGTGGAGTTATCACTGTTGCTGCTATATCACTTTCAGCATGGAGGAATGTTTATAGTGAGATGCCTCCATATGGCTTCAGGACGACTGGAGTCAGGTCACGTAAATTCCGAAATGATGATTGCATGTAGCTGCATTGCAAAGTCGGTGTTGTGCACCGGTATTCCAAATGAATCAAGCAGGCTTGTTGAGGTTTGTATTGGGGCCACAACTGTGTTAATGCCGATGCCAATTACAGCATATGGGTAAGATGTTTCTATCAGTACCCCTGCTACCTTCTTTCCGTGAATCATTACATCGTTTGGTGCCTTGATTGATATGGCGTCCTTCTCGCTTACTAGCCGTCGAAGCAGTGTGACAATCGAGTTGAGTGCCATAGAATTCAGGCTTATAGCATCACATTCTCGTACTCCGAGAGCATCGAGATTAACGATGTATGAACAATGGAAATTTCCACGTGCTGATATCCAGGTTTTTGAGTTCATCCTTCCCCTACCGGCAGTTTGTGTATTTGCCAACACTGCGATATCTGTCCACGTAGTTGGCTTCAACGCACTGGATTGCTTTATTGTATCTGATATGAGGGTGAGGGCATAATCGTTGGTGCTCCCTACAATATCAAGCTGCACTACATTGAGTGTCACTTCGTGAAAAACTTGAATACGGCATCGATAACGTACTGTACATCATCCTCAGATAGAAGGGGATGCAGAGGCAATGACAGCATGCTTTCGTATAACCTAACGGCATTCGGTAAATCGTATCCCATGTTGAAGTATGATAGAAGGTGGTTTGGTTTGTACTGGACTCCTGTTTCGATATTAGCGGCCATCAGAAATTTCCTGAGTTCATCCCGTGCTCCATTTTTGACGATGATTGGAAAGATGTGAGGTACCGCAGTTTCTGTGTTAATCGGAAATAGCTGTATGTCGCTGATTGTTGAAAGCGTTTCCATGTACATCCTGGAGCTTCTCTGACGCCGTTCCCTTATCTGAGGGAATCTGGCGAGTTGTGTTCTTCCGATGGTGGCCGCTATGTCATTCATGTGCAACCGCCATCCCTGTTCTGTTACATCGAAATCCCAGCTACGTTGTCCACTATATCTTCTCTCGGTATCACCTATGACTCCTAGTAATCTCATATCCATCAGCTTCTTTGCGATATCCGAGTCTGATGTCAGTATGCATCCTCCATCACCACACGATATGTTCTTTATCGGGTCGAAGCTAAAGCACATAATTCCATCGCGGCTGGAGATGGTTTCGTCACCAAAGCAGTGTGCTGCATCCTCGATTACCGCGAGATTGTTAACCTTCGCGAACCAATACACATCTGATATCCCAGAATCGCATCCAGCATATAGAACTGGTATAATTGCTTTCGTGCGATTTGTGAGTCTCCTGGCTGCGTCCGACAAATTTATGAACCCATCATCCGTAACGTCACACGGTACTGGAACTGCTCCACATGCCTTTACTGCCTGGAACGTCGCAACAAACGTCAGAGTCGGAACCAGCACCTCGTCGCCTGTTCCTATCCCGCATACCTGAATTGCTAGCAACAGCGCTGCAGTGCATGAATGTACGCATATTGCATGAGCATCGCGTCTATTCCAAAACGACAATAGCTCACTCTCAAACTGCTGAGTTTCTCTCCCCATATTGACTGAGCCAGTCTTCATGACTCTCCCCACCGCGTTTACTTCCTGTTCGGAAAACCACGCAGCAGACAGTTTGATTGATCTCAAGAATTATCTCCCTACGGTTGCTAACGCTGTCATTATAACGTGCCATTAACAGGTCTATCTAGTACCAATTTGAAACTACAACAGCTAAGCGGGAGGGACTAAGTACACCGGGAAGAAATTACCGGAACAAGTAACGAAGAGAGAGGTGGTAGTGAGGGCACACAGCAATCGGAAGAAACGCCGAGCGAGTTAGATAGCGCGAAGCAGAAGTGCCGGAGACAAATGAGATACAGCTATCCGGCGATGACAACTCCAGCACCCTAATCGACATGTGGTCCTAATCAGAGATGGAGAGAGGCCGTTAAACATTTAGCTCTTCCATCTCCATGTGATTGTTTCTAATGAGAGGCAAGAGAGGGGGG
>JAITIT010000065.1 GCA_031279295.1 Holosporales bacterium
TGGCCACTGCTGCGCTTCGGCTGTTCGTGTCGCTTGTACTGCGCCGTCCCATAGTCCCGGTACCTCAGGCTCGACCGCGGTTGTGCGCGTCTGTACTCTACGTGTTTCGGTGAGTGGGGATCGCCCTCCACCCGTTCGTGGCGCTCTTGCGGTGCTGCCCTGCAGCTCCGGTGCCCCTGTGGATGCGAGTTGTGCCTCCTCGGCTTGCGGTGGCCACTGCTGCGCTTCCGCTGTTTGTAGTGCCTGTGCTGTGCCGCCCTGCCGCCACGGTACCTCAGGCTCGACCGCGGTTGTGCGCGTCTGTACTCTACGTGTTCCGGTGAGTGGGGATCGCCCTTCCCCGGCTGCTGCCTCTCCCTTTCCTCCTACTATTATAACTCCCCGCTTGTCCTTGTAGGGGCTTAGTCCCGGTCTGCTATCGTGGGACCATTCGCGGAACTCGCCGGGATCTGCTCCTTGTGGATTTACTCCAAGCATTTCATATGCCTTCATATTCACACATGCATCCACGTATGTGTTCTTGGTCTCTTGAGTAGCGGTGTCGTCTTGCCACAGACGTAGCGTCTGCCCTCCGTCTCTTGTTGGTGTGTTCCCCTCTCCAGCCTTTGCTTCCATCCTCACGGTCGCCATCAGTATTGACACCACCGTTAATGTTGCTATTCTTCTCCTACTCATCTTCTTCTTTTTACAACAGTCACACAAGCCTCATGATACTACGCTGGATTCTATGTGTCAATGCATATGACCTTATTGAAGAAGGGCATCAGTGACCCCCCTCGATATGGATTTCACTTGCAATCACATGCTGGAATGTACATCATGCTGTGGTATCATGTAGAATATTTTTTTGCTTGTACACAGTGCTGCATCTACTTATTGGTGTGAGATGATTAACGTGGAAATGGTGACCATTTTTATCCTGGCATGTTTCGTTGGATATTACGTGGTTCTGAGAGTTACTCCTGCGTTGCATGCCCCACTCATGTCAGTTACAAATGCCATATCGAGTGTAATCGTTATGGTAGCGCTAGATGCCGTGCTAGTTGGCCTCTATGAAATTGAAAGGCACGGGGGAGCGTCTGTATGGTTCGGGATATTCGCCATACTCCTAGCTACTGCGAACATCGTCGGAGGCTTTATGCTTACCAGGAGAATGCTCTCGATGTTTGCCGGTAAGAAGAAACATGTTACGGAGAAGCGGCAATGACGCAAGCTCTCTCGAGCTACATCCCTGCTCTTACGGTTGCCGCAAGCATCTTCTTTATCTGCACGTTGCGTGGATTATCAATGGCCGCTACATCTAGCAAGGGTAATTTGTGTGGAATGATTGGGATGGTCATAGCGATTGCATGCCCGTTCTTACAGCGCATATTCCTGTCTTCACAGAACGATATAAGCTGGCAAATACTGGTGCCGCTAACTGTCATGGGAGTGGGGGGAATTATCGGGCTGTGTATAGTAAAGAAAATTGGCATGGCTGCACTGCCGCAGTTGGTAGCTGCATTTCACAGCCTAGTTGGACTAGCAGCAGTTTTTATAGCTTGTGCTGTTTTCTCAGCTCCTGATGTTTTTGGAATTGTAGGGTCTCACCTGGACAACATACCCACATCAAATGCAGTAGAGATGTCTATCGGTGCTGCAATCGGAGCAATTACCTTTACTGGATCAGTAGTGGCCTTCGGGAAGTTGCAGGGCTTCATATCTGGGAAGCCCCTGCGTTACCGAGGACAATATATAGTCAATTTGTTCATAGCCATCGTGATAGCGGTTGCCATTGTCATGTTCGTAATCAACCAGGAGGCATGGATATTTTGTACAGTTGTACTTCTGTCTCTTATTATCGGATATCTACTGATAATGCCGATCGGTGGAGCCGATATGCCGGTCATAGTATCGATGCTCAATTCGTACTCTGGCTGGACAGCTGCTGGTATTGGGTTCACGCTCGAAAACAATTTACTCATCATCGTGGGAGCGTTAGTTGGAACATCAGGAGCGATCCTAAGCAACATTATGTGTAAGGGAATGAACAGGTCACTCATTAGCATCGTGTTGGGAGGATTGAGTAGAGGAAGCGAGCAGGCTGTATCATCAAACTCAGGCGAACGTAAGAACGTGAAGGTCTGTAGTGCTGAAGACGCAGCGTTTATAATCAGCAATGCAAGCTCGGTCGTTGTTGTTCCCGGATATGGAATGGCCGTTGCACAAGCTCAGCATGCGATTAAGGAACTGGCGGACATTCTTAAGGGAGACGGTACTACAGTGAAGTACGCTATCCACCCGGTAGCCGGAAGAATGCCTGGACATATGAATGTCTTGCTTGCTGAATCTAACATTCCATATGATGACGTCTTTGAGCTCGATGATATCAACCACGAGTTTGGCGCTACTGATGTTGTGATTGTGGTAGGGGCGAATGACATTACCAACCCATCGGCAAAGACTGACTCTACATCGCCCATATATGGAATGCCGGTATTGGATGTGGAAAAAGCACAGACTGTCTTATTTGTAAAGAGGTCCATTGGGTCTGGATATGCTGGTATTGACAATCCATTGTTCTACCGGGAAAACACGATGATGATACTTGGAGATGCTAAGAAGGTCGTGGAGAATATTTTGAAAGCAATGAAAGGATAGGGAGGTATTCGGCAAGCTTCTGGAGCTATCCTAGCACCGTCTAAAGGCAGAACTCTAGGTTTGAATATATCGGCATGATCACAGAGCATATGATGGTTATCAGCATTCCTCCAATCACGACAATTGTGATTGGTTGTAGCATGCCGATCGCCTTCTGCGTCCTATGCATTATCCTCGCCTTCAACATATCAGCTCCGGCTTTGAAGGTTGGCCACAGGTCGCCAGATCTTTCTCCGGCCTCTATTATCGAGAGCTCGTGGTTGTTGAACAACCTACTCTGTCTTAGGGCATTCGATAAGTTTGATCCTTTCTTCACGAGCGATACGATCTCCAGTACCTTACCTGCATTACCCATACTGGAGACGTACTCTAAGCCCTCCATCAGGTGGATTTTTTCACGAGTCATCATTCCCATCGCATAGAAAAAATTCATGGCATACATCTCTTTCTTAATCGTCGATATCACTGGAACTGCCCTGTACAGCCTCTCCATAATCTTACTGTTTTTTGATGCTAGAAATAACGCGAACCCTAGGATCATAAATCCCATGAATGCTGATACATAGTGCTCAGACAACGTTATACTTACCCTAATGATCACACGTGTTACCAGTGGTAGCTTCGCGCCAACATCAACGAACAATTCAGCGAATTTGGGTACCACAGCGATAAGCCAAAATAACATTACGCATACCACGCAACATAGTAGAACAATGGGGTACCGCATGGCATTCTTCACCCTCTTACCAATATCAGCTTTCGCTTCCATGTATTCTATAATCCCTTCCATGGCATCCGTTAACTTGGAGGTCTTCTCGGAAATTTCTATTGTCTTAACAACGAATGCATCAAAGCAATTGCTGATCTTGGCGAGCGATGCAGAGAGGGCATAGCCTGATCTGATGCTTGACATGACATACGCTACTATCGCGCGCTCCTCAGCTTTAGCAAACAACCTTGCCGTAATCTCGAGAGACGTCATCAAGTCCAACCTATTGGATAGCAGTTGCAGTAGGTGTTTTAGGAACTGGATCGTGAACTCATTGCGACATTTACCAAACCCAAGGCTTCTCTTCGTAATTGAAATAACAACGAATCCGCCACCTTTAAGTATGGCACGCAGATCACGTTCATCATGCGCTACCTGTTGCCTTTCGATGACCTGTCCTCTGCGATCCATAGCCTTGTATGTGTAGATGTTCACAGCGTTTCCTCCCATAGTGGTACGTTCATGATGTATCACTAATTCAAGCCTCCCACACATGACGTCAATTAGTCAGCAATTATTTTTTGCATCCACTCATGGAATCGTGTAACAATTTTAGTATCGGTTATTTGGGGACATATGATTGATATGGGACGGCTGCTTACTACACTTCTGACCTTCGCTATCCCATACGTTGCTACAAGCAGGTACGCGACGGTAGCGGGAAGCTCTCCGGCTGTCGATATCAATAAATCCATAGTTGACTACTCTAACGCTGCAAGGGAAATTTCCAAGCGACAGATAGGACCTGAAGATGAGACAAAGCTCGTCAGCGCAATCATGTCAATTTTAGATGCGATAAAGAAGCTACTCAACGCCAGTAAAATTGAGCTGCGATATCAGGATGGAGCAGCGTTCCCGGATACAGCAAAGCACACTGGCAGCGAATCGGTTAGCAAGTTGATGGCACGACTCATTGCGGCCATCCACAGCATGTACGGAATCCTCACTCCAGAGCTCATAACTACCATTGTAAGGAAGTCGCCACTAGAGTTTGTACCTCTCCTGAAAGAGCTCCATATGTTCTCGCGGTTCGTCACAGCGAATACGCAGGATTATGGCCATGGGGTCCTTACTCAGAAAATTGGCGAAATGCTTGTAGTCTATATAAGCTATGAAGCCATCAATAGAATAGCGAAACCCATAATACTGGAGATGCTACACAGAGGTGTGGACAGCGTGTACAAGATATCAAGGATAATCACCGCGCTATGTAAAGCCGACAGAGAACAAGATCCTGAGACAATCGTGAATACCACTGTGAAGGACATGAAGAGGAATCTAGCTGACGACTTAAGGATTCCGATTGTCGCATCAGAAGTACTGTCAAAGGTTCCGGAGGATCAATGAAAAGGCTCTACTGCGCATTAGTCTCCTTGGTCACCCTCATGACATTTAGCACTGAAATACTGAGCACAGGATTCAACGCTGCACGTGCAAAGTGTAACGAACTCCTGGAACGAGAGCGCAGGGAGAAAGATCCCCAAAAGAAGCAGCAGCTGGCAGCCGAGATACAGCTGTATGCTCGGATACTAACAGGCGTCGTAGATAGTATCGGCTTCGCGTCAGTCAATCTTGTAAAACCATTTTGCGAGTTGTTGCAAGTCGAGGCACAGAAGGTTAGAGATTCCAGTAAAGACCAGTCAGATCCGAAGGCAACTCTCAAGGCGAAGCGCGATGCCAATCGGCTCGAAGTGAGCGCGAAGTTCCTGACGATGTGCGCAACACTACACGATGCCTTGAATAAGGATCAGGAACTACTCTCTATCATAGTCAGTAGGATCCCGGAGGATGTGCAACACATAGCAAGAGAGATAACGACAATGCTGCATATCGCGGAGATGATCATCAAAAACCCAACCGACATCGAGTTACCAGTCAATAAGATGATAGAGCTATCCTCCTCTGCTGATGATGGAACCTACCTACTCTCCCGCACCATGACTTGTCTCATGTCGCAGCCTACAAATGAAACCATAGATATCAAAATGCTCTTGTCGCATCCAGGCTTCCCCGGTGAAGGTGAGCGTACGTATCTACCGATATGGTAAGATTTATGAATGTCTTTGGACATGAATAAAGACGCGAGCAAACAGAGATACACGTAACAAAACCTATAGAAAGCCAGATCACATCTACCGGTGCTGGCTCGACTACTCAGTGGCTAATACCAGTTCCAACTCAACCCCGGGAAGCAATGGCACGCTAGTAAGCATAGCTATGAGCAATCGATCGGAATGCCAACTTCGTTTTTATACTCGTTAGCGAGGATAAACGACTTCACACTAGCAACGATAGAGCACGCCTGAATTTCATCTTTTATCACCCTGTTGTACTCGTCCAAATCCTTGGCAACGATCGTCAAGATGAAGCACTCTCCTCCGACTGTGGAGAAGCAAGACCTTATGTTTTTTGAATTCTCAACGATACCAACAAAATGCTTCACCCACTTCAAGGATTGAGACGTGATCGACACGAGACAGATAGCAAGGATTTTGTATCCAAGCATCTCGCGATTTATCTCCGCACGGTACCCGGCTATAATATTGGCCTCCTCCAGACATTTCAGTCGTCTCAGACACGGCGGTGCAGATATTCCCACCCTTTCAGAAAGCTCGATGTTAGTCATCCTTCCATTCTTTTGAATGGTTGCCAAGATCATCCTATCGATAGTATCTAATCTAGCCATTAATTTTTCCCTAAAGAATCATTGCTATTACCTGACGCATTGATACAATTAATCATATCCTAATTAAAAGACGAAATTCATGCTACGATTTCAACTGGTGTATATATGCTCTGATCTTTGTTCTGGTGAAGAATTATGCTCCTGTTAATATGCCGTACGCTGCTATTATTGCTGCTTGCTTATCCGGCGATGTACGTCTTGCCAGATTAGCGAAGCTATGTAGTCTTAACATAACCTCAGCCAGTTCTGCATCACACGTCTTGAAACATGTAAACGTGCAGTACGCAGATAGCACATCGATAAACTCCATCATGTGATCTGCGTTCAGCTTCGCAAACTCAATAACGTTTTTACAGCCGGACTCGATGAAGCCCAGCGCTGCATTAATGAATGTACTATCGATATGACCCATCGTTTCTCTTACGTATCCAGCTGGATCAGAGGAGGTTGATAACGTGCTGTGTGATGCTTTCTGGATCTTCACACACCTCGATCTAATGGTAGGGAGTATGGCGAACAGCTTCGTTGTAGTCAAAACAATTATAGAGTCATTCTGCGGTTCCTCCAAAACCTTGAGTAACGCGTTCGCAGCATTCCTTGACATGCTCTCTGCCCCATCCATCAATACCGCCATCTTGCCGTTGACGTATTTCGTCTGCGACATGAATGCGATAACTCGTCTGGTATCGCCTATTGAAATTTCAGCCTTGTCGTCGGTAGTACGTATGCCGAGGAAGTTAGGGTATGTGTTCGCGAGAACATGCCTTTCTACCTCCCCTCTCGGGCAGTTAGTATTACCGGTTTGTAGGTACGATATGACAAGCTCGTATGCAGCTTCTCTGATGGCATTCTTACACGTTCCGTGTACAATAATCCCAGTGCTGTTGGGCATCTTCATTTCAGACATTCTATGCTCCAGTTCAGCTCTATCGGGTGCCCAGCGTTGATAGGGAGCCCGATCTCTATGGTGGGATATGCTGTCCTCGACTCGCTGGTAACTATGTTCGTGTCATCATGCACAAACGTAAACATATACTCGGACGCTCCGATGCTGAGCAGTATGCTCTTCTTGTTGATCTCCCTCATGCGTACTGCCGCTGTGAACACGAATCTAATCCACGCATCCATCCTTATGGATGATAACACAAAGTCTGTACAACCCAGACGCTGGCCGCTTATGGCAAGCTCGACCTCCCTACGCATAGCGAAATCAAAGAATCTGTTTGGGAACTGCACCTCGCCTTCGAACAGCAGCACATCCCGCTGTGTCGACTTCTTCGTGAATGTTCTGGCACCCTCGTCGATCCTAGTGCGAAGGCCGTTGTACAACACCGACATATCGGATCTGTGCAAGACTCTGTTACTTCCAAAGCTAGCTTCGAGATCAAATATGTTAATTCCTGGCTCAGACGGATGATTGAACTGTGACCTTGCCGTCCTGGCCTTTGTGTTGATGATCACCGCGGACTTTTTAGTCTCTAACTTACAAAACCCAGTCGGTGTATCTGCATAACTCCCGATCTCGACAACCGATAGTGCTGTATCTATTATATGGCGGTCAGGCATGAAGGATACTCTGCTGTGCACCGCCGCGCCATGGTGATTCGATATGCCTCCATCGCACATCCTGAAAAACCTAGTGATATGAGCCATCATCGATATCATGACGACAAACTTACTATCTAGTGTATCTGCAACCGAGTTCTTCACCACGAACCTGGTTTCCAAGAGGCTTCTGAAAATATGGAAATGATCAGCAGGAGACCCGCCCTTGAACATTCCTACCTCGTCGATACATTCCCCAATAATCTCGTACATCTCGTGAGCACTCCGCCCGACTTTTCTATGTTGGTCTGTTTTCATGGAGCAGTAGCAGTAGATCAGCGCCTTCAGGGCGATCAATCTAGGATACGGATCAGTTTCGGCTTTATAGCATTTTTGTAGATGGGAGAAGTGCTCTGCTAACGATGACAGCACCGTTCTCTGAAACTTATCATTTGCCCCAGCTGCGAAGAATGGGTACAGCAGGATCCAGTTGACGATTCTCTCCCCTACTACCTCGCTATCCCACGATTCGTTCTCCAGCCAGAACTTTCCTGCTTTCCTGTAGCTGTTAATGAATGCCGACACCACGTGCCTTACATATTTACGGCTACTATTCCCACCTACCGCCTGGAGATCTCTGATCCACTGAAAGCCGGTTACGTACCAAACATTTTTCCGATTCGCCCCTGTAACTGTATCTAGTATGTTGAGCGGCTCAGTATCCCCGTCCACGACGAAACTGCAATCTAGTATTGCCCTTCCTACCTTCAGGTTCCCAGCCCACGGATCCGTTATGAATTTATTAACATCAAAGATGTTACCGGACCTATTCAGCGATAGCCCATAAAATAGGCTCTCCTTCAGTAGAGAGATCCTGCAGCAATGCCAGGCGTCTACAGCTTTTTTGAAACTCCATGACATAGCGCCTTTATTCTCTCTTTCAAATTATCAACCCTGTTCCCGGAGTTACCGCTAAACAAATAGCTCCCGGCTATAAGTATATCAGCTTCACAGAGCTTTACAAGATCAGTCGTGCTTGGATTAACTCCACCATCAATTGCAATCTCCACGTTAGCACCACAGACAGACCTCACACAACCAATCCTCTCTGTTATACCTGGTACCATTGCCTGTCCTCCAAAGCCAGGATACACTCCCATAACACACACGGTATCGATGAACTCAACATAATCTACAATTTCAAAAACTTTTGTGGTTGGGTTGATTGCTATCCCAACACCAACGCCCGCTTCTTTTATGCACTTTAAAACGCCTGGTAGGTTGCCTATCTCGCAGTGAACGACTATGCTCTCTACACCATCACATGTGATAGCTTTTATGAAATGAGCCGGTTTACTAACCATCATGTGAACAGAAACCGGCAAGTTAGCCGCACCGCAGATCTGCTTTACGGCATCGATACCGAAGGCAATGTTATGTACGAAGTGCCCATCCATTATATCTACGTGAAGCCCATCGATTCCAGCTTCCACAAGCGCTTCAATCTCACCTCCGATATTTAACAGATCACATGACAGCAGTGACGCGTACAGCTTCACGACTTGCCGTTGGGAAACGTCCCATCTGGAATCTGTCTCTTATCTCCAACCCTTACTGATTCCCTCACAAACCGAAACTCGGTTTGCTTGGGACCATCGCCGATTTTCCACCCGAGGATACCCTCTATGTTTCCGGTAAGTTCATACTTCGTGAAGATGAGAATCAGATCGCCCCCGGAACATACCGAAGATCCCTTTACCATTATGACAAACCCAGAGGTTGAGTTTTCGATGACCTTCACAGTATCAGGTGTGAGTTTCTGTTTCCCTGTTAGTATGGTGTATAGCGGCACACTAGATACTGAGTACGTGTATTTCTTTCCGCTCGAGTGATCCGTAACTCCGATCGAGTCCCCAACCATGAGGATTTCCTGGTCGACGCCGAATGTGTATACTATCTTGACCTTCAGAGTCCCATCTTTAGAAATCCAAACCTTACCACCATATACTACGTTACCGACAAACTGGTGAAACTCAGCAACGAGGTACTTGAGCTTCCTGAAGTACGTTTCTACCTGTGATATGAGCTGTGCTTCACTCGCTGGCACCTTCCAATCCGCAGAAACACTACTCTCTTTGCTACTAACAAAAGCTGTAGTTAATAAAGCCAGAGCCAGCGTTACAATCCTAAGGCCGACATACGCCCCCACAGTATGTCATTACCTCGAGTAAAACTCGATCACTAAGTTCGGCTCCATCGTCACTGGGTACGGAACATCCGCTAATTGCGGAACCCTCACAAACCTCCCCTTAAGGCCCTTATCAACATTGCAGTAATCTGGAACATCTCTCTCAGCCGTATTGACGGCAGTCAGCGTATTCTCGTTGGTCTTCATTTTGCCGATGATGGATATCTCGTCATCGGCCTTCACCTTGTATGACGGGATGTTCACGCGCTTTCCGTTAACGGCAACATGCCCATGGTTTATAAGTTGCCTGGCAGCAAAGAACGTAATTGCAAACTTCATGCGGTACACAACGGCATCCAACCTACGCTCCAGAAGCCCGATGAGATTTTCGGACGTATCTCCGCGCCGCCTAACAGCTTCCTGATAAATCTTCCTGAACTGCTTTTCTCCTATGTTTCCATAGTACCCCTTCAGCTTCTGCTTTGCATGTAGCTGGATACAGTAATCTGACGGCTTGGATTTGTTTTTTCCATGCTGCCCAGGAGCATAATTTCTCGTATTAAATGGACTCTTTGCACGCCCCCACAAATTCACACCGAGCCTTCTATCAATCTTGTACTTGGCCTGTACCCTCTTACTCATACCGTGAAAACGACACCTCTAACAATACAACGCTAGGCTGCAACCACTCGCACATTTATGATTAGAGCACATACAGCGGCTGTAGTCAAGAGAGCTCTTCATATATTTTCTCCCATATGATAAGAGAGTGATTCGTGATAGGGCATATAGCTCTGATTTGTGCTACGAGCACCATGTCTGTAAGAGAATGCATATATAACGTCTTTCAGATTTTAGATGATCCCAAATGGGAGATACGTGATCTTCCTCTAACTGGTGTTCCGGACTGAAAATGAAGCGAAGCCACACCAACAAATGTGCTGCATTGTGCTGGCTTTCGTGGAGCCAAATTACTAAGAACTTTTTGAATGCCAAGGACAATGAGTAACTGCTAAAAGCCTGAGTAAACACCACGCTCGGAGAAACATGGGTAGATAAGAGCGAAGCCCCTGATTGGGAATGTTTGCTTGAGAGGCGAGTTAGAATCTCCAAATATTGAGTACGTTGGTAGGGTTCTGATAATAGGGAGATAATGTGTTTCAATGGTTGGTGTAAAGAGCATAGGGCATGTTTTTGCTTGATCCTAAAATAGAAATATGCTATACCTAACAAAGGTTGGGTGAGTGGTATTTGTAAGTGCCTGTCCCGAATCTGGTCAGAGTTTGATTACAGCAGCCACAGGGGCTGCTCTTAGGTTTTACGAAAGCCCAGCCTTATGTCAAGTGTTAGTAACACAATGAAGACCGACGACATCGAACTGTGGAGGACGTACACCAGCAACGTGAACCC
>JAITIT010000004.1 GCA_031279295.1 Holosporales bacterium
TTAGTGCTTCTCTTTCTCTCACCAACCACAGTAATAGCTGGGGCTCCGGTTGCATTAACCTCCAGATATAGCTTCCCAAAAGGCCTCATCGCAGCATCTGCTATACAGCACATACTACATAACACACACAGTACCAACAATTTCTTCATTTTACGGTTCTCAAAGTAATAAGACACACTACAGCTGCGTATTATCTCTCACCACGAAGTAATAGGTACAGATGAATATATTGCGTACTTTCGCCTTATAGTTGAGAAAGGGAGGAGGGGTGTACAGTCCAGGAATGAGAGAATATATTATCCCCATCATCAGCGGAATTTGTACGGCCGGCAATTATGGTGTGATATCATGCTTCGTACCTACGAAATATACATGTTTCTACGAAGGAGCAGAGGTGTATGGACATACGGTTAAATTCAAGGCTTGTTGAGAGCGGAGATATATTTGTCGGCATTAAGTGCGATAACATTAACTCTAACGTGGCCAACGCTATTGCAAATGGTGCGAAAGCCATATTTGCAGAAGGTATTGACATCAGCCGTTTTTTGCGGCCGGATGTTATTGCGGTTAGCGATGCTCGAATGACGGCGTCTGTCCTCGCAAGGCTTAGGTACCCATTACAGCCAGCATGCTGTGTAGCTGTGACAGGGACACATGGAAAGAGTTCGGTTGTTCACTTCCTGAGACAAATCTGGATTGGAACCGGACTACATGCCGCATCTCTTGGAACAGTTGGTTTGTATATTAACGAAGCTAGGTGTTCTCCTCAAAACTTTGAGGTCTCGAATTTAACTACCCCTGACCCAGTCACACTCCATAAAACGATGGAGTACTTCGCGGAAAGTGGAATAACCAACGTTGCCTTCGAAGCATCGAGCCACGGAATTGACCAGAAGAGATTGCACAGTGTAACACTGACGGCAGCGGCGTTTACAAACTTTGCTTCCGATCATCTGGACTACCATTGTACCCGTGATGCGTACTTGGATGCCAAGCTAAGGCTATTTCAAGAAATATTACCACGAGATGGAGTGATAGTTGCACCGTATGATGACGCTGTACTATGTACTCACCTTAGTAATATCGGCAAGGAAATGATCACATTCGGATTTAACGATGGGGGGGATGTTACAGCCAAAAATATTACGCTCTCGTCGAAATACATGACGTTCGACATTACGTGTTGCGGTAGGAGGTTTAGTTCTGTGTCTGTCAGGCTTTTCGGCAAACTTCAGATCGCGAACATACTATGTGCCATTGCACTGGCCTATGCATCTGGATTGACAATCGACAATATCATAGATGCTCTCAAGAAAGTAACGCCACTTGACGGAAGAATGGAGTATGTTGCTACTGCAACAAACGGAGGGAATATCTATGTAGACTACGCCCACACGGCTAGTGCATTCAGACACGCGCTATTAGATTTCAAGACTGTCTGCACTAGAAAACTTATATGTGTCTTTGGATGTGGTGGTGATAGAGACCGGTCAAAGCGCAAGGAGATGGGAATAACAGCGTCGGAAATTGCAGACGTAGTAATTGTAACTGATGATAATCCTAGATCGGAAGATCCGGCCAGTATCAGGCAAGACATTCTCTCGGCATCTCCAGGTGCGATCGAAATTGGAAATAGAAGTAATGCAATTGCTCATGCCATTAGTATTGCTAGATGTGGGGATATCATAGCCATCATCGGAAAGGGACATGAATGTATCCAGACCAATGGAACTAACATCATCAAGTTTAACGATCGCGAAGAAGTGCTGAGAGTGTGTAGTGTACTGCGCTGAAATCAGGCACCAGGGTAGACTTCATCCCTGAACTCTACATGTAGACTTACCAGATAATTGGAGCACGTGACTGGCCCCCTCAAGCAGGTGACTTGCCGACTGTGCATCAGCGAGGTTATTGTAGATACCGAAACATGTAGGACCGGAACCTGAGAGGCCATACAACGTAGGAGCTGTAATCTCGATACTAGACAAAATAGCACTGATTGATGGATTCAATGTGATAGCAGCCTGCATAAGAGAATTGTGAGATAAACCCAACTTGCTGTACCCATCACCTGATAATTGGCTCATAATATCATTAATGCCAATCTCATCACAGTACGGCCCAACAAAAGCCTCATACACTGCCCTTGCAGAAAGCTTGGCGCCGTTGTTAACGAGAACCACGTACCCACGGATGGGGGATGGTACCGCAACAGGAACGCTATCAAGACCAGTGCCAAGCACATACAGGTTATCATGGCCCGTAAAATATTTATAGAGAAAAATTTTTGTGTCAGACCCAAGGGCATCAAATAGATCGATATAGCGTAGCTTTTCCAGTAGCGGCATTGCCCAAAGATTGAAGACCGAGTTGATGAAACATGCGGCATCGCTAGAGCCGCCGCCAACCCCGCCACTGATTGGTAATCTCTTGGTAACCTTAACATCAGGAACAGTGTGGTCGAAGTTGTCCATCAGGATCCCAGCGGCTGTCCGTATGGAATTATCAGTAACAGGAACTCCATCGATCGCACCTGATGATTCGTTGAATGTAGTAGCGGTATCGAGTTCCAGTGTGTCGTACATTCCATTCAGGAACACAAGGATACTTTCAATTCTGTGATAACCGGTATGTTTCCTACCATGCGTTCCTGGTATAAGCTGTGGGCCAATGATTCTTAGTACTAGGTTGATTTTCGCGACGGCATATGATATCATCAGAGGCATGGATGGGATTTCGAATCAGATTGATCTAGCACTTCGAAGGTGGTACAAGTCCTTTGGGGTCGACTATGTGTTCCATACTGTAGATTCTACAGTATGTAATTTACCCCTTCAACAATTACCTCAGCGTCCCCTCCATGAACCTTTTGGTACTACACTACTGAACTGCGAAACGCTTAATGATCTGAAGGAGGCAGTACTAGGACTTGACTGCCCATTGAAAAAGATGGCGAGGAACACTGTGTTCTCCGACGGTACTCCTGGTGCTGATGTAATGATAATAGGGGAGGCTCCGGGACAGGAGGAGGATACGCAGGGAAAGCCATTTGTAGGGCAAAGTGGCCAACTACTGAACAACATGCTTTGTGCAATTGGCATTAGAAGGCAAGACGTATACATTTCGAACGTAGTATTTTGGAGGCCACCTGGCAACAGGACACCAACATCTGATGAAATTTCGTTCTGTATGCCGTATATGGAGACCCACATAAAACTGGCAAAACCAAAGGCATTGCTGCTGCTAGGTGGGGTAGCAGTGAGAACAATTTTGAACACGGTTGAGCCAATCGCAAGAATCAGAGGGATCGTACATACGTACCATGGAATTAAGGTGATTGCTACATATCATCCTGCATACCTACTTCGTTCCCCAACCCAAAAACATCTCGTGTTTCAGGACCTTCTTTTGCTAAAAAAAACGTTGCGGTAATCGGAGCCATACCTAGTGGATTTCCTCTCGGTTAAATCTCATTCCTGGAGGGATACAATCAGGATGCTACAGCAAGAGGTTGGAACTCCTGGTATCTTTAATCAGTTCCACAGCATCTTCTACCACAATAGCTCGCGCATTGTGCTACAATGGAAGACGTAGAGCTCTGCATCAGAGTTGCTTGGTGTCATGAATATTCTAGGATGGATAAGGATAGCTGGAGTAGCTGTAGCTGCTGTAGCGGCGTGGGAGTACCTGTTGAAGAGAGGGATCACCCAACCCACACAACACGATAACCTCAAGAGTGCTCAGGAGGAAGTCAAGTCCAAACCTCCAGAGACCAAAATCAATGTAGTGGAGCCGGTGCACAACGATAGCGTACCGGAAAAGAAACCTGAGGAAAAGAGAGAGAAGAGAGTAAAGGAAGAGAAAACAGACAGCAGAGTCCCGGTCATAAACTTCGAGAAGGGATTCGAAGATGTTGCGAAGAAAGCCATGAACTCTGTCGTGAACGTTGCGACCATGCAGCTAGTGGAAGACAGTGGAAGAATGACGTTTCCAGACCTCTTCGGAGACAGCCCGTTCGATGACTTGTTCAAGGAATTTTTTGACTATCCAAGGAGAAAACCACGACCAAGAAAAGCCCATGCACTGGGCTCTGGATTCGTGGTACGGGTAGACAAAGACATAGCATACATCGTAACCAACAATCACGTTGTCAACAACGCAAGGAAGATAGTGATAATCCTGTCAGATAAGAAAGAGCTGAGCGCACACCTATACGCCACAGACCCGAGGACCGACATAGCAGTTCTATCGGTCGATCTGAAGGGGCTGGACATGAGCTCAGTTAAGATGAACGCAATCGAATGGGGTGACTCAAATAAGCTGAACGAAGGAAACTACGTTCTAGCCATAGGAAATCCATTCGGATTAGGAAGTACGGTAACGCACGGCATAGTCTCCGCCAAGGGGCGCAACGTGGCACTCGGAGGCAGTGCAGGGAACTCCACACTAGTGGAAGAGTTCATACAACACAGCGCCCCTATCAACATGGGAAACTCCGGGGGATGCCTTCTCAATACTAATGGCAACGTCGTGGGAATCAACACGGCAATATACTCACCGAATGGTGGCAGCGTTGGCCTCGGATTCGCAATCCCCTCGAAGATTGCTAAACCGGTGGTGGAGAAACTTATAGAAAACAAGGGAGTAGCCAGGGGATGGCTAGGCGTGGAGGTACAACAGGTAACCACTAAACAAGCCGAAAGCGTCGGACTGGTCAAGAAGGGGGTACTCGATCCTTCGCGTGTCTTCGGTGCGTTCGTGTCGAAGACTATACCGGGGGGGCCAGCCGATGCAGCAGGAATTAAGGCCGGCGACATAATCATAGGTGTGAACGAAACACCAGTAACC
>JAITIT010000008.1 GCA_031279295.1 Holosporales bacterium
GGCCGAAGAACAGGTAACCGTCAAAATAGGCGACTACGAAGAGGCGGCAGCCGATGGTGCCTTCAATCAAGCTGAACGCAACAAAGGAAAGAACAGTCAGAGCGAGAACAAGGAAGTCCACATCGACTGCGTCGGTATCACAGTCGGACAGGTGCCAACAAGATTGAGGGGAGAGTATCCGGAGCAGGTAAAGATCGTAGTGACTGGGTGTGATGAAAGCCCGAATACGTTCCATGATCCAGCACTACTCCCAGGGGACGGGATACTCAGTATCAATGGAGTGGTAATAACTCTCGCCCAACAAGCCAAGAGCACGTTAGAGACTATCTGGAAGAATCAACATAACATTGGGAGGGCGATACCGATCGTTATCTGGAGGCACGGATCGATGGTTATGGTAGCGATAACTGTCGAGCCTGAGCCAGAGGCAGACCGAGATGACAAGAAGGCAGAAAGCAAGCGTAAGTGAGCTCGACACAAATACGAAAGGATGTGTCACCGCTGGTAATGATAGCAGCTGGTGGCACTGGCGGACATGTGTTCCCTGCGATATGTTTTGCAAGGGAGCTACTTAGCGAAGGACTGAAAGTTAGTTTCTGTACTGATAGAAGGGGGGCCACATATCTAGGTAACTTAGCATGCCCAGTAATAGAACAGAACATCGCGACTTCATCGAGGTACCTGATGTACATGTCGCTAGTGAGCAATACCCTTAAAAAGATGTGGATGCTGTATAAACTAAGGCCACAAGTTGTGGTTGGCTTCGGAGGATACCCATCCGTTCCGCCAGTACTGGCCGCACAGATGCTAGGAATCAAGAGCATCATCCACGAGCAAAATGCTGTTGTTGGGCTAGCCAACAAGCTACTCTCCAAAATGGCAACAAAGGTGCTTACGTCGTTCCCACAGACCATGGGATTACGCAGCACTGAGAGAACTACGTGCGTCGGTAATCCGACGAGGTTTGAGGAGCAGTACAGTAGTGTGATTCAACCGCATAACGACATTTTCACAATCTTGGTCTTCGGAGGAAGCCAAGGATCGGCGGTATTTGCACAGGCCATTCCGTCAATTGTATGTGGGCTTGCGGAGTTACATGCGATTAAAGTGTTTCATCAATGCCGGCATGAGTCGCTAGACAATGTAAGACAGACATATGCATCACATGGAATCGACCACGTAGTAGATAGCTTCTTCGATAACATCGGTGAACTGTATGAACAAGCAGATCTCGTGATTGCGAGAGCTGGGGCATCGACTGTTTTCGAAATCATAGGATTCCAGAAACCAGCGATTCTCATCCCGTTCAGAAATTCTATCAATGGTGATCAGGCGGCTAATGCCGAATTTCTACGAAGCAACGGGGCCACATTTGTAGTAGACGAAACAGAAGCTTTGCAAGAGAGGTTGATGGAACTTCTCAGTGATATTATTCACGACAGATCAAAGCTTACCGCTATATCGGATGCGCTACGTCCATTGAGAATCAGGAATTGTACTCAGAACATGAAGGACGCTGTAATGAACCTCTTTCATAATTTTTCATAGTCAGAGTTCCTGGTGGGAAACACGGAGCTCAGAGGCAGGGTGTACTGAGTATGCAGTGTCTTAATCTCTCTCAAGTTCAGCTTCGTCTATTATCATCGGAATGTGCTGTAACATATTTGGCCTAACGTCCGGGGTCCTGCCAGAGAATCAAGCCGGCAGAAAACGTGATATATCACCCTGAATCTCGTAGTTAGGTAGCCCCCATCAAGGAATTCAGAGAATCTATCCCCCAGCAACCAACATCGATATTAGCACACTATCCACATCGTGGTTTTGGGCTCAGTAGCTACTGCCATACACCTCAATTGCCTTAACGTTGTCACCATCACTCGACTGGTGTGGTATTACCTCAGAGCTATGCCCTACTGGAGTGTCCGTGCTAATCACCGTCACTAACCAACCTTTTCATCTGCTGCATCCCATTGGGTCTTCCACAACTCCTGTTACACTATCAGTTTTTGGTATACGGCGTGGAAGCGTTAATGACAGCTACTCCGGGGATTGATCGGGTATTTGATATCTGCTATCCTGCATGTGTAAGCTAGGTTCGCTGCGTAACCAAGTACGGGTTCTGTTGAGTTCTACGAGATGAAGATAGAAAAGGTTAAGTCCGAGGGGATGAGCCACGAATACAAAGTCACCATTTTGGCGGATGCCATAGAGTCGGCCGTTACATCTGCTGTGCAGAAAAGAGCACGGACGCTCAGGATGAATGGGTTCAGACCCGGACGTGTGCCACTTAATATCGTTAGGAATACTGTTGAGGGCGAGATTGTTCCGGGTATCCTGGAAGCAATGATCTCGGAAGCGTGTGATGTAGCCGTGAAGGAATCGGACATCGCGATCCTAGCAACAAAGCCAACATATCGCATCGACAGCCAGTACGTACGGAACAAGGACTTGGAAATTACCGTGTTTATCGACGAGGCTCCCAACGTCGAGATCAAGCCATACGAGTTCAGCATGACGAAGATAGTGCCTGATGTTGAGGATGAGGAAGTTGAGGCTAACCTTCAGGACCTGATGAAAACGGCGCCAGCATATCAAGACGCTACCGAGGGGTATGTCATAAAGCCGTTGGACGTCGTTAGGTACTCTGCTACATGCTATGTCAACGGAGTTGAGAGTAAGAATCGGACCTTCGAGGACAGTGTCAAGCTACCTGGCTCAATTCAAGGAGATGCTGCATTTCTGGGGGGGTTCGTCGGTAGGGTAGTTGGTGAGAGCTTTGACTTTACTCCCCCCACTGAGGACAACATCACATACAAGATATGCATTACCTCGATACAGGAAGCCCTGACAAGCCTTACCCCTGATGAGTACGCCGAGAAGCATGGGTTCAAAGATGCAGAGGAGTTGAAGGTAGCATTAAGACAGCGACTCGAGGACGAGATAAGGTCACAGGCATACCTATATCACAAGAACCAAATCCTTGAAGCCATCACAGATCAATACAACTTTGAATTGCCTCAGAAGATCGTGGAGAATGAGCGTGTAAACGTCATAGCCGAAGTACGCAGAGATATGGAGCAGGAGAAGAAGGATAACCCAGAAGCAGCGATTGAAGAGAAGACTGACGAAGAGCTTGGCCAAGAGTATGACGACGTTGTGAGGAAACGAGTACTATTAGGGTATGTGCTAAGCAGCATAGCCAAAAGGGAGGGTATCGTCGTAACAGATCGGGAGCTGCAGAATGCTATCAAAGAAGAAATCGATATGAACCCATCCCTGGCGGATGCTATAATCGAGTTCTACTCCAAGAATGAGGGAGCACTGGTGTACAAGCAGGCGGAGATAATGGAACGTAAGGTTGTGTCGTTCCTGCTGTCTGTTGCGAGTGTAACCGAAGAGAAGAAGACGAAGAAAGAAGTCGATGAGCTTATCGAGAAACTTCTGGAAGATTAGATTAAGGTAGGAGGAGAGCGTATGTCATATACGATTCCAATAGTGGTCGAGCAAACCAGCCGGGGAGAAAGAACATACGATATATATTCAAGGCTCCTGAAGGAGCGTATCATATTCCTGACTGGGCAGATTTATGATGAGATGGCTGCCGTTGTATGCGCGCAGCTGCTGTTCCTGGAAGCGGAGGATCCGAAGAAAGACATCAGCGTGTATATCAACTCTCCTGGAGGAGTGGTTACATCCGCGTTGTCTATACTCGACACGATGCGCTACGTTAAGTGTGATGTATCAACGCTATGCATAGGACAGGCATGTTCTGCAGGTTCATTGCTACTATGCTCCGGACAAGCCGGGAAGAGATACATACTCCCAAACGCTAGGGTTATGATACACCAACCGTCTGGAGGAGCGCAGGGTCAGGCAACTGACATAGAGATTCAGGCGAGAGAGATTCTTGCATTGAAAGAGCGCCTAAACGCCATATATGCCGAGAACACTGGAAAGAGCATAAAGGAGATTAATAGCGCAATGGATCGTGATAAATTTATGTCTGCTGAGGAGACGGTGAAGTTCGGGCTCGTTGACAGTATCGTAACGTCACGGTAAAAAAATGAAATCGGTTAACTGTTTGTTTAAACCTTTCTGCGATATTGGATGTGATAGCGTAGGCGTGAAGGCGCTCGGAGTTGATGAATAAAGATACAAAGAAAAACGAGCCGATGTACTGCTCGTTCTGCGGGAAGTCTCAGGATGAAGTGAAGAAGCTGATAGCCGGGGCTACATCATTCATATGCGATGAGTGTGTTGCCCTATGCGCAGATGTGATAGAGAAAGAATCAGCAGATGGATCCCCATCCGACGATACAGAATTTCCAACGCCATCTCAGATTAAGGAGCGACTTGACGCATATGTCGTAGGCCAGGAACGCGCTAAAAAGATTTTGTCAGTGGCGCTATATAACCACTACAAGATGATAGGATGCAAGTCATTGATTTACTCAGATGTTGAAGTCGCAAAGTCAAACCTGCTCTTGATAGGACCAACTGGGTCCGGTAAGACATTGCTTGCTAAGACCTTGGCAAAGATTGCGAATGTTCCGTTTACAATAGCCGATGCAACATCTTTGACTGAGGCAGGGTACGTTGGTGAGGATGTTGAAAACATTATTTTGAAACTGCTCCAAGTTGCGGACTACAACGTAGAGAAAGCACAGAAGGGCATTGTATACATTGATGAGGTCGACAAGATCACCAGGAAGTCTGAGAACCCGTCAATTACAAGAGACGTATCAGGTGAAGGTGTACAGCAGGCCCTGCTGAAGATCATAGAAGGCACAGTAGCCTTCGTTCCGCCGCAGGGGGGGCGTAAGCATCCACAACAAGACTTCCTGCAGGTCGAT